>CANCOG010000234.1 GCA_947379685.1 Flavipsychrobacter stenotrophus
AGCTGTCGGTGAACCAATTCTCAAAATCTCCATTGATGATTTGTGCGGAGCTGCAAAAGCAGGCCATCGACAAAATGAAAATGAATACTATTTTTTTCATGGGTCAGTTAGTAAAGGTTATGTTTAAAGTTAAACATGGCCGCCCGGAAATCTATTTATCAACCCAATAACCCCGAAATAAAATCGGAATGTATGCTGTACTTAAAGAAAGCGGCAAGCCCAAATATGATGCCCAAAGCACTAATAGAAACCGCGAAATATAGTAACCATTTCTTTTGCGTCAGCGCAGTTATGCCAAACAGCGCTATGGCAATTGAAAGAAATGCATCCGTCATATCGAACTGGTCATCGAATACATTGAGGTCGTCATATTGCTTTTGATAACCCTCGGCTTTAGCTTTTATTTCAGCTTTCTCTTTTTCGTAGCGGGCAATGGCTGCTTCGTCCTTTTTTATCAGGTCGTTGAATTCGGGGTTCTTCTGGGCTTTTATGTATTCCAGCCCATTTTCAACGATCGCTTCCTTGGTGCTCTTCGCCTGAAAGTAAGACCAGGCATCTATTGAGTGCGCCTGTGCCTGGTCCATGCCTTGTACAATATTTCCATCCTTTACATTACAAAAAGCCATAAACGTAGCCACCACGGCCACACTTACAGCTACCCAGCGATTGATCTTGCTTTCCATGGCTTTTTCTGATGCTTCTTTTATTGAATCTACTAGATCACTCATCTTTTTATTTTGTTTTAAAAGGTTTGGCTATGTGTTCTGGAGTTATTTTTTTTTGTTGCCCCTGTCAATATTTTTCAGGCCTGAAGGGCCGAAATACATCAGCACAGGGTGTAGCCCTGTGATAGAATAATCTTAAAATAAGCAAGCCCTGTAAGGGCGTAATCTTGTTTCTCACAACTAAGTAAATGACATTGACCCTTTGAGGTATGGTGCTAAACTACAAATTTACGTTGCTCAATGCACAAACCGGGCCCGTGGCACAATATTAATAACACCTAAAGTAACTAAAACTAAAGTCATGAGATCGTTATTATATGTTATTGCCGTAATACTAATTATAGGCTGGCTGCTGGGTGCTTTTGCATGGCATGCCGGTGGACTGATTCACATTCTGCTGGTGCTGGCGGTTATTTCGCTGCTCCTTGGCCTCATCAGAAGGGGAGAAGTTTGATAATTACATAACCGGCACTGAGGTGCCAAAAGGATGCATTCGCGTAAAACCTAAGGAACGTTGGCAAAATAAAGTCTACCATATGACGAAGTTATTTTTCTTTTATGCGAGGCGAAAAATCTGCGAATAGTGAACTATTTAAAGACTTTTTCAACGAAGCAGAAATGGAAAAGAACGAGATAGATGGTGGACTTTATTTTGCTATCGTTCCTATTGTTAATGAACATTTGGTTTTACGCTATTTTTTATACCTTTAGCGCGCTCTATGCATGCCCAAAAGGATATCAGGAAGTGGCTCACCGGCTTTGTTCTGCTGATTTGTTTCAGTGCAGGGGTGTTCTCTTTTTGTTATTTCGATGGCGCACAACTCCTTTGTAAAATTGCCGCTCAAAGTCACCTCGAGGAAAATCAGGAGCTTACAGTTATTAAAATCGAAAATTCAGCAATTGCTCCTAATGACAAAGAAGTATGGTACCATGGTGCTTTGTATGATGTGTACAGCATGGTAACCGTTGGCGATTCCACAATCGTTACTGTATGGCATGACGAAGGTGAGGAGCAGATCCAACACCAGATCACCAGTATTTTCGAAACCAGCCAGCAGTATCTTCCGGGTTTTCAAAATCATTACATTACTACTTATCACCCCTTCATCCCCGAAGGGAAAATAATGCCACAGCCCGTTCAGCTTGATCTGACCGGATATTCCAAACTTGTGGCTAGCGTACTTTATTTTGGTCAGGCTAAACAACATCTGCCTTCCAGGTATATTGATGATGTGCTGAAGCCCCCTCCCGACCAACTCGGTTAATCATTGCTGGCACATGACCAGGATTGCCTTAAGTATTCTGTAATTAAATAAATTTCTCTGGCAATATTCCAGCTTCTTAATGGGAAGTTGTATATCGTATGGCATGACGAATTCCGTTGAGTTCAGCAGTTTATTTAATGATGTTGAGATTTAGGTTTTCTTCCTATAGGCGACCTGTTTACTCAATAGCATCCCAAATCCCTGGTCATCTGTTTAACTAAATAAAGCGATTTTCTATTCGCGCAGCCCCTTTGCAGTTTATTACCATGATTCTTCCATAAAACATTACCTGGCCGGTATTCGGCACCCTAACACCGTGAAAACATCTTTCTAAAGTACTTTTTTTAATCATTCACATATTAATTTCTGATCATGAACACGAAGTTTATTCGTACTGTTGCATTTCTTTTTGTGGGCTATTCGCTCCCCGCGATTGCTCAAAATTCATTGAATGGGGTTATCCTTAATAAGTCAGGTGCCCACCTCACCAGCGCCAGTATTTATATTGAAGACCTGAGGGTAGGTGCGCTTTCCGACAGCGGTGGAGCCTATTCTTTAAGTCGCCTTCCGCTAGGTACTTATGTGGTGAATGTGCACCTGCTCGGTTATGCCGATATGTCTGAAAAAATCACTATTTCAGGCAGCACCAGTCACAATTTCATCCTGAACGCAGCTAATTACGAAACTCAGGAAGTTGTTGTTACTGGTACTTCTTCTGCTTCAAGCCTCGATCGTACGCCACAGCCCATAACTGAGGTTTCTCACGATTACCTGCTTCAAAATACATCGACCAACATCATCGATGCCTTGAAAAAGATCCCAGGCGTTGATGGGATTTCTGACGGACAGAGCATCACAAAGCCGGTGATCCGCGGTCTTGGTTACAACCGTGTGGTTACTCTTAACGACGGAATTCGCCAGGAAGGCTCTCAGTGGGGTGATGAGTTTGGTATTGAAGTAGATCCTAACTCTGTTGACAGGGTGGAAATACTCAAGGGGCCAGCATCGTTAGTATATGGTTCTGACGCTATCTCCGGCGTTATAAACCTGATCCCTGAGAAAGTAATGCCCGAAGGTGTTATTAAGGGCGATATCCTGTACAACTACCAGACCAATAACGGCCTCATGAATGGTGCCGGGCATTTTGCTGGTACTGTAAATGGTATTTCTTTCAGTGCTCGTGTAGATAATACTATGGCACACGCATACCAGAACAAGGCCGATGGTTTTGTATTCAATTCTCAGTTCAGCAATTTCAATACCGATGGAACTATTGGCATTCACCGCAAGTGGGGTTTCTCTCAGTTGCACTACAGCTATTTTGAATTAAGGACAGGTATTGTTGAAGGAGCAAAGGACGAAACCGGTGCATTCATTAAGCAAGCGCTCGACGAGCATGGCGATCCTATTGAAGTACAGGCTACAAACCAGGAATTGCGTTCTTATACTCCTTTTGTTATCAATCAATTAGTAAAGCACAACAAGCTGGTTTGGGACAACAGTATTTCCTTGGGTAATGCGGGTCGCATCATTGGTCGTTTTGCTATGCAGAACAACAGCCGCCAGGAAAATAACGATATCACTATCGCTAATACATCGAACATTTGGTACAACCTGACTACCTATAACTACGATCTTCGTTATGTTTCTCCAACCTGGAACAATTTCGATTTCTCTGCCGGTATTAACGGTATGTCTCAAAATTGTAAGAACAAGGGTACTTTATTGCTGATTCCTGAGTTCGATCTGTTCGATATGGGTGCTTTTGCCATTGCCAACAAGAAAATAGGCAAGCTGAATCTGAGCGCTGGTGCCCGTTACCAGATGCGTAAATTCAATGGCCACGATAACTACATCGACTCTAACAGCAATCAGCTGTCAGCTAGCGACCCTGATGCGATTCATCGCTTTACTGCATACAGTTCTAACTTCAACGGGTTTGCAGGCAGCCTCGGCGCAGCATTCCAGATCAACAACAATTTCTACCTGAAAGCCAGTGCATCAAGCGGATGGCGCGCACCTAACGTTGCTGAAAGTGGTTCTAACGGTATTCATGACGGAACAGTTTACTATGAAATTGGCCAACCAAGCCTGAAACCAGAGCAGAGCATGCAGTTCGATTTCACACCAGGAATGCATACTAAGGACGTTACTGCTGAAGTGAGTGTATTCTATAACTCTATTTCAAATTTCATTTATTCTAAACATTTGTACAGTGCCCTTGGTGGCGATTCGCTGAACAGCAGTACACCGGGTTTTGAGAACTCACCAGTGTTCTTGTATTCGCAGAGCGATGCTACTTTAATGGGTGCAGAAGCGAGCCTCGACATTCATCCTTCAGGTGCAAAATGGTTCGATTGGTATACCGGTTACAGCTATGTTGATGCAAGGTTGAAAAATGTACCGGACAGCGCGAACATTTTACCGTTCACTCCTCCGGCCCGTTTACGTTCTGAGATCACTATTTCTACACCTAAGATATGCAAAATGTTCCGTAACTCTTACTTCCGTTTTGGCGTAAACCATAGCTTCGTTCAGTCACGCGCATACACCTTGTTTGGTGAAGAGAAGATGGAAAAAACACCAGAATACACATTGTTGAACGTAGGTATTGGTACTGATATCATGTCCCGCGGTCGCAAAGTTTGCGCATTATACGTTAATGTAGATAACCTGGCCGACGTAAATTATATCGATTACATGAGCCGCTTTAAGTATGTAGCCAACGAAGTTAATGGCGCTACATCAAAGTATATTTATAATATGGGCCGTAACGTAAGCGTTAAAGTACTGGTTCCTCTGAATTTTGCCCGCAAAGTATCGAAAGAAAAAGGTGCAGCAGAAGAAAATGACTCTGAAAAGAGCGAAGATTAATTTCAATGTTGCTTAAACCAACCGCTTTTCTAAGCACCGGGTATTAGGCTATTGAGGTTTAATGTGTTGTTTTTGTGTTTTGTTCTATTAAAAAGCCACAGCCCTCAAAAGCTGTGGCTTTACTTGTTTTTATAGTTGCAACACAAGGGGGTAATGCGATGATTATTAGTTGTTTGGAGCGCAAAGGTGTTGCACACTTCCGAAGTGTGCCACACCTGAGATGGGCATTAGTCCAATTGTTTTTGAACCTTACACTTCCCCCTTGCCCAGGTGTCCCACACCTCAGAGGTGTGGGACACCTATCTTCAAAAATCTACACTGTAGCCCCGGGCTTCAGGCCAATTTCATTTAGTTAGTAGTTTTTCAGGCCTGTAGGGCCGCAAGACAACAGCACAGGGTGCAGCCCTGTGGTGCTAATCTACAAAGCGACTAGCCCTGTAAGGGCGAAATCCTGCTGCAACAGATGGAGCCTAAAGCCGGCACCGCAATAAAGAAACCCCAGCTTAAAAGCCGGGGCAATTTAGGTAAATCACATATAATTTATAAACGGCTTAATCTAGAAATTTGATCCTGCCGCCTTTGCATTATTAATCGCAGCCATAGCTTAGTTATCATGCATCGGTCACATTGAATATTTCCCCGTCTCTAACTTTGTCATTCCGACGTAGGAGGAATCTCCACAAGACGTTCTTGCTCTTTTCAAAATAATTTGGTTGTTGCAAACACCCATAAAAGGTGCCTCACTCAGCTTTAAAGGTCTGCCCCTGCAGCCTTCGCATTATTGATCGCAGCCATCGCCTCATTGTAATTTTTCCAATTAGTATGCGGGTTAGCCTGACGAAGCGAGCTGGAAATAGCCACAGCCCTGAAGGTGATCACGCCCGGTGCAGGTGTTACACTGTTATCTATATTGCTGATATAAATGGTGAATTCACCGGTCTTGAAGTTGAAAACTGTTGAGGTAGCACCGTTGATATCCGGCAAGTTGCTCCAGGAACCATCAGAAGGGTAGTACTTGAAAATCTCTACCGCACCATAGTTAACGATGTCTGCTGTAATATCGGCATCAGTGAAGTTGGCAGAATAGGTATTACTTCCAAATATCCATGTGCTTACGTTGAAAGAAGCAGAACCTCTTACGTTTGCATTTCCTTGTTGACCCTGTGGGCCTGTTGGACCCTGAGGTCCTGTTTTGGTGCAACTGGCGGCAAATAAACTGGCTGCGGCGAGTAATCCAAGCATTATTTTTTTCATTTTCTTCTTTTTTGGAGCCCTGAAAAAGGAGCGTAGTTAGTAAAATGTTTGTGTCTGATTGTCTGGACGCAAATTTAATGCCAACATAGATTAGCCAGACTGTTAAAGAATTGCCAGTTTTACTGCTTAACCTGTTTTATGCTTAGATTCCGGTTAATAAGGGGCTGCTGAAAAAGTCGTTGAACCGATCCAAAACCCCGAATGGGGTTTAATAATAGTAGCCGAGGGTGTAAACCCTCAGTGTAAGATTGAAAAACACCTACCCCAGAGGGGTAGAACGTAATTTAGATGCTTGGTTATTCTTTACCCCCGCCTGAAAACCGTAATAACTACTACATTGGAACCTAACTGTAGGAACATGTAGATCAATGATGCTTTAGTCCTTTTTCCAGCTTCGAAATAACAACTGTCGCGACGCTATTGCCAACAACATTCATGGATGCACGGCCCATATCCAGCAGCGGATCTATACCCAACAGCAACGCCAGTCCGGCCTCTGGAATCTTAAACGTAGCCAGTGTGCCGGCAATTACTACCAGCGATGCACGGGGCACTCCGGCAATCCCCTTGCTGGTGAGCATAAGCACCAATAGCATACTTATTTGTGTACTCCCATCAAGGTGAATACCATAAGTTTGGGCGATAAACAGAGATGCGAAAGTCATGTACATCATAGACCCATCCAGGTTGAAGGAATAACCCAGGGGCAGCACAAAACTGACTATTTTTTCATCGCAGCCAAAACGCTCCAGTTCCAGCATGAGCTTGGGGAATGCCGCCTCACTGCTGTTGGTGGAAAACGCAATAAGGGTAGGTTCTTTAATGTGTTTCAGCATGGTAGTAATACGATTGCCGATGAACATATACCCCGCACCCACCAGTATGCAGAACAACAGGAACAACCCCAGGTAAAACTCCCCGATAAACTTAGAGAAAGTAGCAATGATACCCAGTCCTTGCTTGGCAATAACATTGGTCATGGCACCGAAAACCGCAATGGGGGCCAGGTTCATGATAAAGCCGGTCATTTTCAGGATAATATGCGCCGCTGAATCCAGCATTTTAACAACCGGATCGGCCTTTTCACCTATAGAAGCAGCAGCCACGCCAAAGAACAAGGAAAACACCACCACCTGCAATATCTCATTCTTGGCCATGGCATCAAAAACACTGGTAGGGAAAATATGGTAGATAAAGTCCTTCAGGTTGATAGCCGTAGTCGCAGGCAACCCTGCAACCGCATCAGGAATAGCCAGGTGCATGGTCTCACCTGGCTTGAACAAATTGACCAATACCATCCCCAAAAACAAACTGATGAACGACCCGCACAGGAACCACAGCATCGTTTTACCACCTATCCTGCCCACTGCCTTGGCATTGCCTTGCTTGGCCACACCCACCACCAGCGTAGTGAACACCAGCGGAGCCACTATCATTTTTATGAGCCTCAGAAACACATCAGCCGCCAAACTAAACGGCTGCAGCACCGAATCTGGCGAGGCAATGCTCTTAGACGCAATCCCCTGGTTCAGCCCAAACCCCAGCGCCACCCCC
>CANCOG010000235.1 GCA_947379685.1 Flavipsychrobacter stenotrophus
TGGGATACCGCTACTGACAAGATCTTCAGGGTAGATCTTTCGACAAGGCAAATTATTCAAAACATTAAAGTTGCCGGCCGCGCACCTCATAATATTCTTGCCGACAAGGAAGGAATGTTATGGGTACTTTCCGGGAACCAACCAAAAGGTAAGCAAGCCTGGTGGACTCGTATCGACCCTTCAACCGGCAATATCCTTGTCTCCATTCCTTTTCCCACCGCAGCCGAACCAATTAAGCCCGTTTTCAACAACACAAAAGACACCCTCTACTTTATAGAGGCCAATTATTACGGCGGCACAGCCAATAACGGTATATTCAGGATGGGTATTCATGAAACCACCATCCCGACAACGCCATTCATTTCAGCGGCTACAAACCAGTATTACTGGGCGTTAGGCATTGATCCCTCAACCGGTAACATATACGTAGGAGACCCCCTCGGCTTTAACCAAAAGGGTACCTTCAGCATTTACCGCCCCGATGCTTCACTTAAAGCCACCCACCGTGTTGGCGGAATAGGTCCAGGGCAGTTTTATTTTAATTAAAGTAGTCTGCGAGGCTGCTGACTGAGCTCCGATTTACCCTCTGATACATTCTATACCAATAGATTAAATGATGACAAAACATGTCACCCTTTAGGGTCGGGGTCAATCAGGCAGTTCGATTCATGGGTACAACATTCTGTAGGTAAGCATAATCAAAAATTGATTTTCACTATGAATACCAACGTGTTTGTTGCCTCATGCCCCTAATCCCTGTAATTAGTATGCTTCAATGACTGCGCATGATGCTTTGCATCATCGCTGATGAATTGACCTGCAATTGCATGGTGCCCATTAGCCAGTAGTACAC
Organism: Flavipsychrobacter stenotrophus; assembly: GCA_947379685.1. Taxonomy (GTDB): domain Bacteria; phylum Bacteroidota; class Bacteroidia; order Chitinophagales; family Chitinophagaceae; genus Flavipsychrobacter; species Flavipsychrobacter stenotropha_B. The sequence goes on from CANCOG010000235.1 coordinate 854, forward strand.
TGTAGGCCGCTTTTTCATGATTACCGGCTTCAAAATGTTTCGCAGCTTCCAGATGGTGTTTCGCTGCCTCCTTATTATGAAATGCCGCTTGTTTGTGGTTTTCGGCTGTTACCTTACCTGCTTCATTCATTGATGCAGCCGCTACCGGAGCGTCATTAATTACCTTTTCTGATTTCTTTTCCTTGTTCTTCTTCATGAGTTATTGTTTTAGATGAATATTTTGCTAAAGTAATTGGCAGCACAGTTAATTGCAATGATATTCGTCAGGGTATGGCATACTAATATCATGCCGGGAGAAATATCCATAGATGTAGTCTATTTTTAAAAGGAACGCTGAACTTCACAATTCCATTTACCTTTGCGTAAACTCTTAAAAATGAATAATTTGAAAAATGTACTCGCTATTTTTTTATTATTGGGATCCACTTACGTGAGCAAAGCTCAGGATTGCAATTTTGACAAAGACGAAAAGGATAAATTTACAGGTGAAATTACAAGAATGGCAGACCAGCGGATGGGTAACATCACAACACACTGGAACCTTATTCTTGAGCAAAAAGGTACAAAGTACTACCTTGGTTTGAGATTGCTGAGAAGTACTGCGATAACTAATCCTGTTTTAAAAGGCGAAAAATTTTACCTTAAACTGGAAGACGGAAAGGTGTTGGCAATAGCGGCTGATAAAGATTACGCCCCGACATTTTATTCTGCCAATGGTGGCGTTCAAACTACTATAAACACAAGGGGAGAAGTAGACCTGGAAACTTTAAAATCGTTGAGCGCTTCACCTGTTACTGATATAAAAATAACAGTCGGTGGTAACGATATGACACAATCGAGCATTCCTTCCAAGCAGACCAAAAAGGTGATGGAATATGCGGCTTGTCTGGCGGCATCAAAATAGGGTTGGTCAACATAAATTGTTGTATCCCAATTAGTAAATTCACATAACCTTTACAATATTCATAGGCGCTTAACGTTCTTGCCTAAATGATTTTTATGCACTTATCCGTTTGGGCGTTGTTACTATTGCCTGTTGCTGTTCATGCGCAGGATTCTACAAAAACTGCTTCTGCATTAGGTTTTATTCATGAAACTACTGGCGGGGCAGCAAACAATTGGAGTCCGCAAATGAACACCATAGGTGTTCAATACAGGAGGAATTTTAAACCACATAAAAGTTTTGAAGTGATAGCAGGATATACTGACTATCGGCAGAGCAATAAAAGCGGTTATCAGCTCATTAAAGGTGACTCTGTTTTTACAAGTCATTTTCGTGAGCACCTGCAAATGGTGGTGGCCGGCTTTGGAGTAGAGGTAGATCGCCGTTTTTACCGGAAAGTTCATTTTTTTGCAGGAATAGAGGCACGTGCCGGATTCGGGTCAGGCACCACCGACACGAGTATTACCCGCCTGTTCAATTATACTCAAGTAAACCCATCAACCGGTTTGCTGGATAAATACGTTGGCGAAACCGAAAATAGCTACTCTGGCCCATCAGAGCAAATGTTCTACATGGCATTAACACCTTATGTGGGCGCTAAGTTGGAGTTTAAAAGAATATCGGTCGGGTTATCATTAATGAACTCTATTACCTACCGGGGCATAAATGTAACCGGAGAAAGTTCACAGGCCATGATCGACTTCGATATCAGCAACCTGACAAAACGTTTTTCTATCGCTTATAAATTCTAATAAAGCTGCCGCCCCCAACAATTTAGTTATCTTGACAGGCCTTTGTGCATCCCTTCTTGCCCTTTGTGTTAAGTATTAGAGTGCGAATTTAATCCACTGCAAGTATAACCAAAATGTTCCTTTATTTTTGCACCTCAATTAGGTGTTATGCGCAGTATTCTAGGTCTTTTAGTATGTAGTGTTTTTTTGTATAGTTGTGGCAGTTCAACCCCTCCGGCTGCGCCTGCGGCAAAGGTGGTGAAGGGGCCTGCAAACAGTAAGCTTTCAGAAGCAGACAATAAAAATCTGCTCACAATGTTGGCCGACTATTATTCGCTGAAGAACGCCCTCGTGGCTACCGATGCCGTAAAAACAACAGCTGCAAGTCAGCAATTACTGACATCAGCTACAGCAATGGCCACAAGTTTACAAATGGATAGCGTCAACAACATGGCCATTAAGCCCTATCTGGATACCATCGTTACCAGCTGCAAAGCAATTAGTGTATTAACCGACAAACATTGCGAAGAACAAAGAATACCCTTTAGTCCGCTATCCAATTCCATGTTTGCTATTATTAAAATTGCCGGACTAAAGAATGCAGGTGTTTACCAGCAGTATTGCCCTATGGCGTTCAACGAAAAAGGCGCTTACTGGCTGAGTGACGAAAGCGAGATCAAAAACCCATACTTCGGCAAGAAAATGCTGGAATGCGGAGAAGTAAAGGACTCGATACAGTGATACTTTTTTTAACATAATAAAGATCAAATTTTTTCAGGCCTGAAGGGCCGTAAGACATAAGCACAGGGTGCAGCCCTGTGACGAAAATTGAAAATTTGGACAAGCTCTGAAAGAGCGTAATGCTATTTAGTGTTATATTTGAATGGCCGTGGAGACCAATTACAGTTAACCCAAATGAACAATGCAATTAACTTAACGGGATTTTCTTTGCGGCTTACTTCAAATTAACCCGCCAATGATTGAATATACTGGGAACTGCGTCTCTGCGTCTTGGCGCGAAACCTTAGGAACGTTGACATAATAAAGTACACCATATGGCGAAGTTATTTTTCTTTTATGCGAGGCGAAAAATCTGCGAATAGTGAACTATTTAAAGACTTTTTCAACGAAGCAGAAATGGAACGGCGTAGCCTTCATTGAGTCCGCTGAAAAATAATTGATCTCGAAATAAAAGAACAAGTCAGATGGTGTACTTTATTTTGTCATCGTTCCTTAACTAATGACACTCCCAAAATGAACCAAACCATGCCGTTTTCGGTAGAACACTAACACCTACACCAATGATGCGCTATATATATAGTACACTGCTATTGCTCTTACTAGTTCCATCCCTTTCATTTGCTCAAAAGGTTTCGTTAAGTGGTTATATGCGTGATTCAGCCACCGGAGAATCACTGGTAGCTGGAACAATATATATAAAAGAGGCAGCCACAGGCGGGCAAGCCAATAACTACGGGTTTTATTCGGTTTCCGTACTTCCCGGAAAGTACACGGTTATTTATTCTTATGTAGGATACAGCACCATTACCCGCAATATCGATCTTTCTGCAAACGTCTCCATGAACATCGGGATGCAATCTTCCACAACCATGAAGGAAGTTGAGGTAAAGGCAACCCGGAAGGATGAAAACGTCAAGAATACCGAAATGGGCACGGTCACCCTTTCCATGGCCCGTATAAAGACCCTGCCTGTTATTTTTGGTGAGATAGATATCCTGAAAACAATTCAACTGCTACCTGGGGTACAGTCTGCAGGTGACGGAAATTCAGGCTTTTATGTGCGTGGTGGCGGCCCCGACCAGAACCTCGTTTTACTCGATGATGCCACTATTTACAACACAGGTCACCTGTTTGGCTTCTTCTCTATCTTCAATTCCGATGCCATTAAAGATGTTACACTAATAAAGGGTGGGGCACCGGCCAGTTATGGCGGCAGGCTCTCTTCTGTAGTAGATGTCACCATGAAGGAAGGGAATTTCAAGGAATACAAAGTTCAGGGTGGTATAGGACTCATCGCCTCCCGCTTTACTGTGGAAGGGCCTTTAAAGAAAGACAAGGGCTCCTTCATGCTGGCGGGCAGGCGCACTTATATCGATGTACTGGCTCGCCCATTTGTGGAGCAGTTAAAGAACAGTGGCTACTATTTTTACGACCTCAACCTGAAAGCAAATTACAGACTGGGAGAAAAAGACAGATTGTATGTGAGCGGCTACACTGGCCTCGATCAGTTCAAATACATGAGCCCAAAAGGTACTTTCAAAGCCAATATTCCCTGGGGAAATAAAACGGCAACGCTACGCTGGAACCACCAGTTCAACGACAAATTATTCCTGAATACAACACTGGTGTACAACAGGTATGACTTCGCATCCAATTTTGAACAGAATGCAACCGGAAGCGCCAATACGGCTTTTGGTATCAAGATTGCCTCTGGAATCAAGGATTATAACGCAAAGGGAGACCTCGATTATTACTCTTCTTTCAAGCATCATTTTAAGGCTGGGTATATGTATACCTACCATACCTTCATCCCTAATCAGGTTTCCGGCCGTGCCGATTCTATCTCCCTCAACCCCAACAATGCCCTAATTAAGTATGTGCATGAAGTAGCGGGATACGTGCTCGATGAATTCGACCTGGGCGAAAAGTTCAAGGTAAATGCAGGACTGCGTTACGCATGGTTCGGTCAGGTAGGCCCTTATACTTTCTACAAGTATGACGGCAGCCTGAACAAAACGGACAGTACAAAGTATGGATCAAACAAGCTGGTTCAGGCATATAATGGACTGGAACCCCGCCTCAACGTGCGCTACCAGATAGATGATATCAGTTCAATAAAGGCCAGTGCTGCTAAAACTTACCAATACCTGCACCTACTTTCCAACAATGGCACTACGTTGCCTACAGATGTGTGGGTGCCGAGCACCTATATAGTCAAACCTCAGATGGCCTGGCAGTATTCGGCTGGTTACTTCCGCAATTTCATGGATAACAAGCTGGAAACATCGGTAGAAGTGTATTATAAAGACATGCAAAACCAGGTGCAATACAAGGACGGCTACACGCCCAACTCGCTGGTAGATCCCGAACTTTCCTATGTTTTTGGTCGCGGTACAGCCTATGGCGCTGAGTTCTTTGTGAATAAGACACAGGGTAAATTCACCGGCTGGGTAGGGTATACGCTCTCCTGGACCTATCAGAAATTTGCCCTGCTGAACAACGGAAACTCATTCCCTGCAAAATATGACCGCCGGCACGACATATCCGTAGTGGGTAACTACGAGGCAAGTAAAAAGTGGACGTTGTCTGCCGTGTTCATTTATGGTACGGGCAATGCCATCACCTTGCCAACAGCATACTATTTTATTGATGATAAACTCGTAGAGCAATTTAGTAAAGTAAATGCCTATCGTGTACCAGCCTATCATAGGCTCGATATTTCAGCAACCTATACCCCCCAGCACACAAAAGCACACCGCTGGCAGGGCAGCTGGAATTTCTCGATTTACAATGTCTACAACCACATGAACCCCTACTTCCTGTACGTAGACAATTCCGGTACAACCTCAGCCGGCATCAGCCTGAAAGTATATGAAGTATATATATTGCCCTTCATGCCTAGCGTAACGTATAATTTTAAATTTTAACCTGCATTACCCTATCATTTTCAATGGATAACATGAGCACGAATCATGTCACCCTTTAGGGAAGGGGTCGTTCGGACGGCAGGGTTAAGGATTTAATACAGGATGTGCGACAAATTGAAATACACCCGAATCTTCAGGGTTTTAGAAAAAGTAGAATCACAGATAAGCACCCCGTAGGCGGTGCAATAATAATAGCCCCTGGTGTAACCAGGGGTAAAATAGATGCATCGCGCGTACCCCGTTAGTGGGTACAATAATCGGTGGTGGACAATTTCGCGGTTGACATCTGCAAGACCCAACGACTTTTGCAAACCCGGTCACCTATTTGTGCAAAGTACATTGCAGGAATATTAGAAATAATATTTTTCCCGACGCTATATTTTAGAATTTGTTACACATTTGCTCATTACTTTGCGTACAACTGGCCAGGGGACTAATGCAAGTCATAATTATGCTTTGCAGTAGCTAGAGCTTTATTTAGTTACTGTGCGGCGGGATTACTGCAATTACAGTTTTGATAACCAGTAATTAAATTTATTCCATATTTTTAAGCGAAAAATTGTCTTTTCATATTTATAACTAAACACTAATATGGAGTAGCATAGTTTAATTTGGTATTTTGGGAGTTCGCTACTTCAAATAAAAAATAAACAAATAGGAAAAATAAAATTTAATACAGAATGGTCTGTTTTTTGAAATAATCTTATACCTTTGGCATAATTTAGTAAAATGGACACCCGAAAAAGCATATTACATACTGCGTCCAGGCTGTTTTATACTCAGGGGTATAATGCAACTGGAATTAATCAAATCATTCAGGAGGCTGATGTGGCAAAGGCAAGTTTATATCAGCATTTCAAGTCAAAAGAAGATTTGCTTATAGCATACTTGGAAATTATGTTTGAAAAAACAATGAGTCACTTTAGGCAGGTAGCATCAACGAAAGATGAGGCAAAGGGAAAAATCTCTGCCATTTTTGATTTCTTATACCAAAATACTAACTCTAAACAATTTTATGGCTGCCAATTTCTAAATATAGCTGGCGAAATTCCTTTAGAAAACAGCCGTGTTTATGATGTTATACGACTGCAAAAAAATGGGCTACGCGCTTTGTTTGCTGAGATATTAAAATCTGATTCCATGAGAGAAGATGAGATAGAAAATTCTGAAAGCTTGGCCGATGGTATTTATTTATTGTTTGATGGCGCAATAATGTCCTGTAAAGTTTTTGGCAATTCCTGGCCGGTTATTGCAGCACAAAAAAGTGCCCTGAAATTGCTATAATTTTTTTTTCAATTTTTAAAAACAGACTGGTCTGTTTTTAAGTTGCTATGGCTTTGGTAATTATCAATGATTAACAGAAAAAATGGAGAAGAAATGAATGAAGATATTTTAATAACTATAGCTGATACGAAAATAAGTGAAGAGACGGAATGCCAGTTCGCTTTAAA
>CANCOG010000236.1 GCA_947379685.1 Flavipsychrobacter stenotrophus
GGGGAAGGCAGCAGGTTTTTATGGATGCGACTGGTAAATGGCAGGCAACAGTGCTCAATGCACTCTCCAACGGAACGTTGGAAGTGCAATTAGATAGTGGTGACATTGTGCACTTCCATCATGGGCAGATCCTGTGGGATTATGGGCAATAGCTTTTGAAGTGATCTTTTATAAAAATTGAACAAATAGATGGCGAAACAGAACAAGTACAATATTGCTGACGATAAAATTGAAGCATACGACCGGCTTATCGCTACTTGTCCCCAAATTGAGCGCAAAGGTGCCAATGTGCCGTACACTTCGGTAAACGGGCATATGTTCACAATGCTCGATGACCAGGGGACTTTGGCAATAAGGTTACCTAAGGATACGGTTGATGCATTCCTGAAGAAATATAATTCATCGCTGCATGTTGCTTATGGAATCACACGTAAAGATTATGTGGTAGTGCCTGATGAGCTCCTGCAAAAAACGGATGAACTTAAGCCCTACCTGGAATTGAGTTTTGAACACTTCAGCAAATTAAGACCTAAGCCAACCACTAAGAAGAAGTGAAGTGTTTATGGCAAAAAAATTGCCCCGCTTCCGGGGCAACCAAAGTACGCTATGAATGGTTTGAGCTATTTACTGGCAGTTTCCGAGCCTGCTTTGCCTGACATAGTCTTATACACTTTTTTTAGTTCGTCCATATTGGTACTATGAAAGATGGCCAGCAACTGTTTGGCACTTCCGTCATTATTTTTTGCCGCAGCAAGGCGTTTGGCAATATTTATCTCCAGATCCTGATGTTCAATGGTGAAATCGTGCAAAACAACATCATACCTGCTGCCTTTAACAGTGATATCCAACCAGTAATTCACCGTATACTGATCATCGGGATTGTTTGTGTTTTTTATACTGAACGCATAGGTGCCTGCGGCGGTTGTCGTGTGTTTGCCCACTTTTTTTACCAGATCAGAACCAAAAACATTCTTAAAGAAATTCTCTTCGTTTGCTGCAAGTTGTTCAGCTGTGGTCTCATCTTCAAGTCTTACAGTGGTATCATAGTAAGGGACGCTTGACTTGGTTGGGATCCTGTCAACAACAGTATTAATGAACTCATACCTTTTACCCAGGTTTTGAGCCGATGACTGAAGTGTAGCAGCTGTCATTAGGAGGAGTAAAGTCTTTTTCATGAATTTTGTTTTAGTTGGTTGAGTGATTGTTTTGGTTTCTATGTTTTTTGTTAATTGGCTTATGTTATTATGAATTTACACAAAGATACGTATCATTAGTGAATCATTAACAAATTTTCTAAAAAAAATTTATCTTTTTTCGGAAGTTCCCTTCATGGCAATAAAAACTTCCTGAAAAATTAATGTTGGCTTAATTTTGCCTTAATGAAACAACGGATTCCGACTGCCATCAAATACTTGCTTCATGTTTTCGTGACAGGTATCCTGTTTTTTACAATTTTTCGGATAGTCCTGAACCTAACCAATCTGAAATCGCTGGAGGCAATCCCTCATGCAGGTAAATTTATTGTACAGAGCATGTGGATGGGTTTCAGATTCGATACCGTAATCAGCGGATACATACTTGCGCTCCCTGCTGTAGTGTTAGTGTTCGCCGAATTATTTAAAGTATTGGGCCGTCGACTGTTATTATTCTTCCATTGGTTTGTGGCTATCCTATATAGTTTGAGTTTCTTTATTTGTACCGCTGATATCCCATTCTTTAATAACTATAATAACCGGTTGAACATTACAATACTAAACTGGACCTCATCACCAGGTTTCATGATCAAGATGATTGTTCAGGATAAGGTGCTGCTCGGGTATTTCTTCTTTTATGTTGTTCTTACAGTCTCTTTTATTGTGGTGCTCACCCGTGTTTACAAAAAGTATGCTGACCTCCTCAAGGATGTAAAAGTTAACCCGATCCCCGGTTTCGTGTGGAAATACAGTATTTCGCTGGTGTTTTTTTCATTGATGTTCCTGGGGATCAGGGGGCGGACAGATGAAAAATCGCCAATTGTAGTTGGGACAGCTTATTTCTGTAGCTACGATTTTCTTAACCAGGCTGGCCTAAACCCGGTCTATACATTTATGCAGAGTTGGCTGGATGGTATGAAGGATGGCAATAAGAAGCTGGAATTCATGAATGACCAGGAAGCTATCGGGAATGTACAAGACTATTTAGGAGTGTCGCATTCTTCGCAGTTTGCTAGTTACCCGTTATTCAGAAATATTTCGGGCCGGACTCCAGCTCAGCGATATAATGTGGTGGTGGTGCTCATGGAAAGTATGAGCGCTTTTTATTTGGCTCATTTCGGCAACTCTTCAAACCTTACACCAAATCTTGACAGCCTCGCTGACAGAGGGTATTTTTTTTCCAATTTCTATTCTGCAGGAATTCATACCTTCAATGGTATCTTTTCCTCTCTTTATTCCTATCCGGCTCTTATGGCGCGGCATACAATGGAGGGGACGGTTATTCCTGCTTATACGGGTTTACCTTTCTTCTTAAAACAACGAGGCTATGAAACTATATTTTTCATGACCCACGATGACCAATTCGATAATATTGGTGGTTTTCTTACTGCTAACCATGTGCAAACAATCATTAGCAAGAAGGACTATCCATCCGAACAGGTAATGAGCACACTAGGTGTGCCAGATCATTACATGTTCAATTACGCTATCCCAAAGTTGAATGACTATTATAACCAGCACAAGCCATTTCTGGCTATTTTGATGACCACTTCCAATCATAACCCGTATGTGATCCCAACAGATATTCCTTTTAAACCTGCCCACACCGATGTGCGCGGCGGATGTGTGGAATATGCAGATTGGGCAATTGGTTATTTTATGCAGCAAGCGAGGCAACAACCATGGTTCAGCAATACCATATTTGTTTTCACGGGTGATCACGGTGCCTACGAGGGCAGTAATTTTGGAGACCTGCCTATTAATTACAGCCATGTGCCATGTATCATTTTAATGCCTCCCGACGTGACTGCGGAACCGAGAAAAATCACTTCGCCGGCAGGGCAGGTAGATATTTTCCCGACTATAGCCGGATTATTGGGCGGAGATTACACCAACAACACGATGGGGATGGATGTTCTGAACGAACGGCGGTCTATGATATCATTTAGCCAGGACGACAAACTATGTGCAGCCGATTCCAATCAGCTTTATGTATGGCACACGCGTGGAAATGAAAGTATATTTAATTTACAAGACGGGAAGGAGCAATTACCCTTAAACAGAGCCAAGGCGGATTCTATGAAAAAGTACGCTTTCAGTACTGTTCAGGCTGCACAATGGATGTTGTATAATAAGGCTACAGGGCAGCCTAAGTAAAATTGTTGTGTCTTGTTGCCTATTATCCTCGGAGCAGTTCCCAAAGCTTAATCGCTTCCATTGCTTCCTTAACGTCGTGTACCCTGAGTATATGTGCGCCTTGCTGTAATGCTACCATGTGTAAAGCTGTAGTTCCGTTGAGTGCATGATCTGGGTTAACTTTCAGCGCTTTACAAATCATTGATTTTCGGGAAATGCCAGCCAGAATGGGGCGGCCAAGAATAGCAAAAGTGTGCAATTGTTGCAACAACTGAAAATTATGTTCGAGCGTTTTCCCAAACCCAAACCCGGGATCTACGATAACATCTTTAATTCCCAGCCTGTTACAATCTTCCAAAAGCAACCTGAGATAGTCGCGAACTTCCCACACAGCATCTTGATATGTAGGGTTTTGTTGCATAGTTTCTGGCGTACCTTGCATGTGCATAGCAATATAGGGCACTTGGAGTGTGGCAACCATTTCTAGTAATTGTGTATCGAATCGGGAGCCGCTAACATCGTTCACAATGGAAGCGCCAGCCATAACTGCTTCTTTTGCTACTAATGAATTATATGTGTCTACCGAAAACCATGCATCGGGAAAGCGGTTTGCCAGTGTGGTAATTACCGGAATTACCCGTCGCAATTCTTCTTCAGGATCAATAAGTTTTTGTCCTGGCTTTGTACTTGCACCTCCAATGTCAAGGATCGTCGCACCTTGTTCCAGCATCTTTTCGGCATTAGCCAGCAAGTTTTCAACATAGCCGGCCTGGGTACCTGTAAAGAAGCTATCGGGAGTGGCATTTAAAATGCCCATCACTTTAGGTGAGGAGAGATCAAGTATTCGTCCCTTACTGCTTATGGTTGTAGATGTAGGTAGCAATAGTTCTTTTTTAGGATGTTAAAGGTAAAAGAAATTAACTGGTCGATAACTGGACCAATTCATCATAGCCTGGCATTTCATGAAAGCTGCTTTGTTAAAGTTAACTAAAGCTGCAACTTATGAACGCATTGCAGCATTTAGAAGTGTATGCTGGCCGGCTGGGTTACTCGCTAGTTTATTTGTAGCTGATTTTAACATTTGTATTTTGATATAACCGTGTATGTTTGGGTAATAAAAATATAGTTTTACAAAATACAGTGGGGAAGTAGCAGGAGCGTTTTAAATCTGATGGCAATGTTTTGTTAATGACTTTATCAGAAACATTATTTCAATTGCTGCCGATTTTTAAAAATGATTGTTATTTTTACGCAGTTGAGTAATGGCATACGTTAGTAGAATTGTAAATTTTTAACATTATAATTTATTTTCAATGAAGTACCTTATATGGCTTTTACGAATTGCACTTGGTTGCCTGTTCATTTTCTCCGGAATTGTGAAAGCCAATGACCCCATGGGCCTGGTTTATAAAATGAATGAAATTTTCGAAGTGTGGGGCATGAATTGGATGATCAATTATTCCTTTGCACTTTCAGTGGGCATGATCGCATTCGAAATTATTGCCGGTGTGGCCATGATGGTGGGTAACTCGTTCAGGTTGTGGGTCACTCTTATGTTGCTGATCAATATTTTCTATACTTTTCTTACCTGGTATGCTTGGAGCTCAGGAAAAGTAAAGGAGTGCGGCTGCTTCGGAGATTGTATAAAGCTTTCTAATTCAGCTACTTTCTATAAAGATGTTGCTCTTACGGCTGTCTCGCTCTTCTTGTGGATATTCAGATATCGGGTGTTTGCAATATTCCAGAAACCAATGATCAATGCGGCTATTGTAGGTGCGTCCGCAGTATTTATTTTCGGTTTCCAATGGTGGACTTTGCATCACTTGCCCATTCATGATTGCCTTGCTTACAAAGTGAACAACAATCTTTGGGAGAAAATGCATTCCGCTCCAGGAGCTACAGAAGCTGTGTATTCTACAGTGCTTGTGTATGAAAAGAACAATGTGAAAAAGGAATTTACACAGGAAGAATACATGGCTCAGAAGCTTTGGGAAGATACAAAGTGGAAATTTGTAGACAGTAAAACAACATTGATAAAAGAGGGTTCTGGCCTGCCTGAAATTCCTCACGATTTCATGCTCAACGGGTTCGATGACGAAGACTATACGGAGAAAGTACTGACTGCAAAGGGCTATACCTTCCTCTGGTTTGTGCGTGACCCTGCCAAGGTAAACGTTAAAGACATGGAAAGGATCAAAAATATTATTGCAAAATCTGCTTCAATGCATGTGAAATTTTATGTGCTTTGTTCAGCTGGCATCGATGTTTGCAAAACCTACCAGGAAGTTTGGGGAATGAAGGATGTGACATTCTTTACATTGGACGGAGTCGTTAGCAAAACCGCCATGCGTACTGACCCGGGATTGATGTTGCTCAATGATGGTACAGTAGTGAACAAATGGAGCTACCTCGATTATCCTAAAGATATTGTTCTCGACAACGGTAAACTTAATACCAAGTAGTGTATCGCTTCATAGCACGGCGTATTAGGTATAGCCTGGTCGTGCTGTGGGGCGTGGTTACACTGGTTTTCTTCTTATTCAATGTTTTGCCAGGTGATCAGGCGCGACTCACAATGGGGCAGCGGTCTGACCTCGCATCTATCGAAAATGCCCGTAAGGCACTCAATTTAGATAAATCGTTGGTTGCCCGGTACTTTATATACCTGAACGATATTGCTCCTGTAAGTTTTTTGGATGGCAGCAATATTGCGAACCAACAATTCGCCTATTTGCGCCTGATGCCATTGGGTGGTAAAAAAGCCCTAATATTGAAATGGCCATGTCTTGGCCGGTCATACCGCACTCACCGCGAGGTAAGCGCTGTCTTGTCGGAAGCTTTGCCGGGCACACTTATTTTAGCTTTTACGGCCATGTTACTCGCCACGTTTGCAGGAATTCTTTTGGGAGTTTTGGCTGCTTTGCGAAAAGGCACCTGGATAGATACTTCGGCAATCGCCGCAAGTGTAGCCGGTATTTCAATGCCGTCTTTTTTTGCCGGGCTGTTGATAGCCTTTTTGTTTGGGTATGTGCTGCACGGGTATACAGGCCTGAACATGACGGGGAGTTTGTGGCAATATGATCCGTTTACCGGCAGGAGCCTGGCGATAAAAAATTTGATTTTACCTGCAATTGCCCTGGGAATAAGGCCGCTGGCAATCATTACCCAGCTCACCCGCAGTTCGTTACTCGATACGCTTTCACAAGATTTTATCCGGACTGCATACGCCAAGGGACTTTCTACCAGCCGCGTTATTTTTCATCATGCGCTGCCTAACGCTATTAACCCGGTTATTACTGCCGTATCCGGCTGGCTAGCCGAATTGCTGGCCGGTTCCTTCTTCATAGAGTATATTTTTGGCTGGAAGGGCGTAGGGAAGATCACCGTCGACGCACTGGATAAATTTGATTTCCCGCTTGTCATGGGGTCTGTACTGCTTACAGCCTTTATTTTTATTGTCGTCAACCTGGTAACCGATTTGCTATATGTTAAATTGGATCCGAGGGTAAAACTGTTTTAGATGGCTCCTAAATTAAAAGGCAATGTTGGCAACTTGGCCTTAAGGGGTGAAATTCCGAGGTATTTCTACCAATATCTTGAATATATTAAGCAGGTTTACTACATTGTACCTAATTCCACATAAAATCAATATTAAACCTCAGCAATGAAGAAATACATCATAGCATCCATGCTACTATGTGTGGCTGTATCTGTTACTGCCAAAAAAAATAAGCATAAAAAAGGAAGTGCACCTGCAACCGCAGTAGCCGGCGCGCCTGCAAAGCCGGCGGATAGCAGCGCTTCAAAAAAAGGACCTAAGCCCTATGACAAAGTAATTACGGATAAAGCGGTCACCAAAAAGGGCCTGTTCACCGTTCATAAAGTAGATGAAAAGTGGTATTTCGAAATACCGGATTCCCTGCTGAAGCGCGAAATGATTGTTACCACGCGGTATAGTAAGACTGCAGGTGGTGGTGGTGTTTATGCAGGCGAACTGGAAAATGAACAGACCATCATTTGGGAAAAAGGCCCCAATAAAAATATCTTCCTGCGTGTGGTAACGGTGATAAGTGTTGCCGACTCTACCAACGAAATCTATAAGGCAGTTTCTAATTCAAACCTTAATCCGATCGCTGAAACGTTTGAGATCAAGGCCTATTCAAAAGATTCTTCAGGCATTGTTATTGATGTTACTGATTTCTTTAGGGGTGATAATCAGCCTATAGGACTCGGAGCGTCAACCAAGAAGCGTTTCAATCTATCAAGCCAGGTATCTGACAGGTCTTATATTCAGGGTATTAATTCATACCC
>CANCOG010000237.1 GCA_947379685.1 Flavipsychrobacter stenotrophus
TCAGAGAAATTACTCAAATCTTCGTATTTACAGGGGATTACCCACCTGCCTTTTTTATCGATGATGCCACACCTAAAGAAATAACTCCCCCTGAAACTGACTGCGGCTGTTCCATTCTTAAAACTCGTTGCGAAATCATACTGAATTGGGACAACTACCTTACCTTTTTTATTAATGAACCCCATTAAACTGTTATCTTTAGCCGCAGCCAATCCATCGTGAAAATCACCGTGTTGTCCGTATTTGTATTTACCAAGAATCGTCCCGCTTGTGTCAATTATAAAATCACCGCAACACATACCGGAGTAGGTTGTGTCTCCTTGTGTATCAGGATCATATCTGGTTGCGGTATCATCTGTAAATGACAAGCCCTCGCTAAAGGGAGGTGGCGTATAAAAAGATTTGATTTTCAAAGTGCCATTCCGGTCGACAAATCCAAAAATAGAATCCAGACTCATGGGCGCCAACCCATTCTCAAATTTCCCGAGTTCGCTGTAGATAAAAGGCAAAACAATATTTCCGGAGGTATCGATAGCCCCAAACTTTCCTTTCAACTTTACAATTGCAATACCGTTATTAAAATGACCGTCAACATCATCGAACAACATTGGGAAAACATCTTGCCCGTTCTTGTTAACGAAAAATCTCTTTCTATTTTCCTCCACAATGGCCAGGCCCTCATGAAAACTGAACGCGTTTTCAAATGAGCACGGAATTACTTCATTACCCTTAACATCAACATAGCCCCATTCACCTTTTGGGTTACACACCGCAGCAAGGCCTTCACTAAAACAGTCAATTTTACAATACTTACCTGTGCATGACCAACACAACCAGTTACTTTTCGGTGGCGCCATTTTTTTACCTACCGAATCGAACGCCTCATAAGTTTTCATATCCATGAACACACCACCATCGACCTTTTCCAGTCGTTCGTGGACACATGGAATGATTTCCTCGCCTTTTGAATTGATCACCCCACATAAGTACGGTTCCACAAACCTTTCACCGGTGTATGGTTTCAGTATCTTTACTATTGCCCTACCTTCCGAAAATCGATCTATAGACTGATACCTAAAAGGAACAATAATATTATTATTTGTATCAGCTACTCCATAATTACCCAGTGAATCCTTTAGCTCAAGGTGCCCAATTTCATCAACATAGGAATAAGATTCTTGATAAACGTAAGGTATCTTTACCTCTCCTCGTTTATTAATTAGCCCCCACCAGCCGTTCATTTTTACAAATCCAAAACCATTTTTGAAACTTCTTGCTTCGCTGAAAACAAAATCAATTACTTTTTCGCCCTTGGTATTGACATATCCCCAGCGATTATTGAGTTTAACTGCTGCCAAACCTTCACTGAACATTTCTGCTGATTGGTACTTAAATGGCAATACCTCTTCTCCTGTCGAATCTATGACGCCCCATAAACCAAAGTCACCTCCAGGAATCATAGCCTTGACCATCCCGTCTGCAAATGAACTGTGCATCTTTTTGTACTTAAAAGGAATCACTACACTTCCTTTTGTATTAATGGCACCGTAAAGGCCATTAAGTGCGGCCACTGCTAATCCGTCATTGAAATCGAAGAGCTCGTTATAAATACATGGAACTACAAGCTTCCCTGATTTAGAGTACATACCTTTCCTTCGGCCGCTATCAATAAAAAGATCTTTTGAATAATCATCCTTCCCAAATGGATAACAACACTTTGAGGAAATATAATCGTATTGACAGGGGATGATTTCCTTTCCATTTGTATCAACAAGTCCTACCTTATTGTTTAGTCGAACTTCGGTCCTTGTTTGTTCAAAATCATAGACAGCGTCGTATTTACATTTAATTACTTCCAGGCCTTTTCTATCCACAAACCCATATTTCCCTTTATAGGCAACTCTTGCTCGTCCATTATGAAAAGGGCCTACATCCCTATAAATTTTAGTTTTGTGGTGATTGTGACGCAAATTTTGCTGCCCGAGTACATTTTTTACTGCGTTTTTTTGTCTAGCTCCCTGCGCCCAACAGTGAGTGGTATTCAGTAGCAACAAAAAAATAACAACCACATTTCTCATAAGCAGGCAACGGACTTTCTTCAGCTAAATATACTGAAAAATGGCGTAAACGTTAGCAGCTACTTAAACCACAATACCCGTTTTCCGGATTTGTTGATGTAGCCCCATTCGTCGTTTTTTTTGACTCTGTAAAGAATATTTTTGCCGTCCGACCATCCAAGAACATCATCGTATATGTTGGGAATTATAAGTTGATTTAGTTTATTGATAAACCCCAAACGGCCATTAATCTGAACTATCGCAATACCGTTATTTGAGAAATTGGAGATAGCATCGTAAATGCAAGGAATAATATATCGCCCTTTCTTGTCAATTATCCCGTACCTGTGGGCTTTTTTGACAAGCTTACCTACTACTGCTGTACCATTTTTGAATCCAGCGGCAATATCGAAAGTATCATTGAACGGCAGTTTGCCTTTTTCATCTATAAAAAGATACTTTACTCCTTCACTAGAAACAAAGCCATCCTCATCTTGAGGATTTGGGTTGGTCTCAATAACCGCCAACCCTTCTGAAAAAGGTATTCTGTTAATAAGATTTGCTGAAAATGTAACATGGTTCAGCATACTGATTTTTTTACCCAACGTATCAATGATAATCGTGGAATCATTTGTAATAATCACACCAATTCCATGATAGAATGCAGGCGGCAGCCAATCAGTAACCCCTATTCTATTGCCTATCAAATTCACATACCCCGCCCAATCTTCGATCATCACAGGTACCCACCCTTCATTAAAATCTCCAATCTGGGTATATTGGAAATCAAGGGCAATCCTGCCCTTTGTGTCCATTAAGCCAAACTTCCCGTTTTTTTTGACTGCAATATATCCATTGTGAAAATCTGCCTCTACGGTGTCAAATACACTACAAAAGACTCGCTTCCCATACTTATTTATCAGTATCCACCCCTTGTCGATTTCGGCTCTCGCATAACCATTGTGAAAAAGACCTACATCTTCAAACTGACAGGGAATGACTTCCTTGCCGGATCTATTGATAAAGCCCCATTTTGAATTAATATTTTTAACAGGTGCTAAACCTTCATTAAAATCAGACATCTCCAAATAACTATTTCGATTAACAGGTTTCGTGCAATCCTGATCCAGAAACTCATTACCATTTGTGTCGATGGTAATTCTCCTGTCTCCTAACGAAAGCGTTTCGCTCCCCTTGTGAAAAGCATCCTTATAACCCTTATCATACTTTAGCGGGATTCTCTCTACACCCTGGAGATCCACAAACCCATAGCGCCCTTTCTTTCCTACTGCTGCAAATCCTTCATGAAACTCTTCAATATCGTCATATTTAAAAGGGATTATCACCTTGTTATTTGTATCCACTACGCCATACCGCTTTTCTGTATCTCTCACTACAATTGTATAGGAATTAGCTGAATCAGGGAAGGAAAATTCCTCGAAGCCGCCGTAAGCAAAGGGTAGCTTTAACGCTCCTTTACTATTAATTAGCCCACATTTGCCATTCTTGCGTACATGGGCATATCCCTTTTTGAAGCAATCAACAAGATCGAATTGCGGTTCAATGATTACGTGTCCTCTGCTATCGAAATATCCCCATTTGCCATTCTTGCAAAAAGCTGCCTTACGTTCGGTAAAGCGTAGGATTTTGTCGTATTCAATGGGAATTATTTGCGTTCCATTGCTATCAAAGACGCCGAAAAGACCACTTGAATCCGAGACAATAAAAAGTCCGGTGTCTTTATAATCCCTAAAGGACCAGGAAAATTCATCGGCCGGGATTTTATACTGTACTGGTACAATTACATGTCCCCGATTGTTAATTACCCCTTGTTTTTTATCTACTTTCACGACCGCAAAATCCCCCTCAAACTTTGGCGGGTCGTCATATAACTGTGGGACTATCTCGATCCCCTTCGCATTTATACACCCCCACTTGAAACTTTCCTCTACGGCTCCCATGCCACTTCGAAATTGTTCTATTCGCCGGTAATTGGGAGCTACTACTTCGTTCCCCAAAGTATCCCAAAAGGCCCAGCACATTGGCCTGTCATATGACTCCAGTACGCCAATGGGAGCACCCTTTACATATTCGGTCATCTCCCTATATTTTATAGGAATTATTATACGGCCAGAGTCGTTGATCAATCCAGTTTTATCATAAACCGTTACCTTATAAAAATGCCCACCATACCTGTGCAACTGATCATAAATACAAGGAATGGAGTTACCCGGAAGGGGCGAAAAAACACCATATTTTCCACTATCAGAAACTATGCAGTGGTCTTCAAGAGGCGCTGGCCTTCGTCTATCAGACCAAGGAGCATTACCAACGATATGTTCATAAATAAATGGAGAAACAATTTTGCCTATCGTGTCTATTACTCCTTCCATTTTATCTAATACGACAAAGGCAAACCCGCCTTCAAAATCTCCAACCTTATCGTAAACACACTTAATCACCTCCCTTCCCCCCGTATCAATAAACCCATACTTGCCATCATACATCGCACTAGCTAAGCCATTGTGAAATTGGCCGACATCGTGATATAGCTTTGGGAATGGGTAGTGTTTTTCTTTGACCTGTCTGTGGGCATGTTTTGCCTGGCCGTGAGCAATGACAGCCACAAGCAACAAAACAACAATAATGACCACATTTTTCATAGGCGGGCAGGAGGCTTTCGGTAGATAAATATAGGGAAAATTGGGGCAAACGTTAGCAGCTACTTAAACCACAATACACGTTTTCCGGTTTTGTTGATGTAGCCCCATTCGTTGTTTTTTCGAACCCAGATCAATGGGTCCTTTCCTTCGGGTATGCCGCTACAGTCGTCGTAAATATTGGGGATAACTAACCTGTTTAATTTATTAATGAAACCAAACCGACCGTTGATCTTCACCAACGCAATGCCCTCGTCGGAAAAATTGCTCACTTCGTCATAATCCGCCGGAATTGTCCAGGCACCTGATCTATCAATAATTCCCCATTGTTCTATCCCATTTTTTATCTTGGCTACTGCAGCACATCCGTTATGAAAATCTTTAACAGAGCTGAAGGAATCGACAAATGCCCGCTCACCGCTTTTGTTTATGAAAATCATACATTCACGCTTACCATAGCCCTCCCCTTCCATTATAGCCCCCATGCCATCGGAGAACCTTAACGTATAGTATTTTGCGAGCTGGTGCCTGAACAAGGGCGAGCCATTGCGATCAACGCAAAAGACCGAATCATTTTTATGTATAATCCCAACCCCATCTCTGAAATTCTCGTTAGAGGCATTGGCAATCACAACATTCCCGTGCACATCTATATAATTCCAGTTATGTCCCTTTAAGGAAAGCAAAATCCCGTCATATAACTCACCAAGATAATCATACTCGCAGTTGAGCACAATTTTTCCGCTGGTATCAATCAGCCCCAATTTGTAGTCTTTAACCACTCTCACATAACCTTCTCTAAAGTGATCTTCATCCATTATCTTGTCAAATTTATTCGTGAACGCCCGTTGTCCGGATTTATTTATGAACATCATCTCGCTGTCGTCAGATGCAATTGCCAAACCATCATAGAAATAATCAAGCTGAGCAAATTTGCATGGTATGATTTCCCTGCCGCTTTCATCAATTACACCCCATTTATTCTCACTGTCCAATACGGGCGCCAGACTGTTCCGAAACTGCTTGCCATTGCAATATCTACGCCCATGAATTCTAGGCTTAATGAATTGTGGGTCATCATATTCCTTTCCATTGGCATCGACATAGAGCCATCTGTTGTATAAATGCTCAATACAGTTTGATCGGCTGCCGCCGTCGACAGGGTCGCTAAAATTGTATTTTAACGGAATGATCACATGGCCCTTTGCATCAAGATAACCGGCTCCATTAAAATTCCACGCTTCTATCCGATTCGCCGAAATAATGGAAAGCCCATTATATATGAAGCGCAAAATTATTTTATTATTGGTATCAATAGCACCATAACGAAGTTTATCATTTGCTACAATGACGATACCATTGTTATTCATTGCGGGGTCCTTCATTCTCAGATATTCACACGGAATTTTCAACTGCCCCTGGCTATTGACCAACCCCCATTTACCGTTTAATTTTACTTGTGCAAAGCCATTTCGAAAGTCCCCGACTTCGTCATACGTATGAATACAAACAACAGCCCCCGCATCATCGATAATACCAAATTTCCCATCTCCCCAGAAAGCCGCACGATGGCACTGAAAATCCCCAAAAGATCTGGAAGTAATCGGAATAATAACCCTGCCATTGGTATCTACCAAACCATTATGCCCGTCAGAGTCTTCAACACGGGCATAGCCATTTTTCATTAAACTACTGTTGTTATATATCCTTCTATACATGAATGGAATTTTCAAAACTCCAGTCCGGGACAATAAGCCGGCTTCGTCGCCTAGATAGACAATGGCAAAATTCCCAATAAACTCGAGTGGGTTACAATATTTAACAGGAATGACGATCTTGCCACTTTTATTTATACACCCCCATCTATGTCCGATTTCCACACTAATGACTGTGTCAGATGCCTGAAAAATATAGGTGTAAATACAAGGTGTGAGCTCCTTTCCGTTTGAATCAATCAATCCCCATTTCTCAATGCCTTCATCCCCTAGTCTGACTTTAAAGAGGCCCGCGTCCTTTTTGAAATCCTCGCTATAAGGGCCAGGTTCATACAAATCATGCTCACTTAAATTTCTAATTTCACGAAATTTTATTGGGATGACAACCTTCCCAAGATTATTTATAACTCCATATTCACTACCCTTTCCAACCACGAAAAGAGACTTAGTAATGGGTCTGATTTCGTCATACGTAGCTCTAAACTGTTGAATGTGAAAGGGGTCATCATCTAGTGTTGTATATGGCTCATAGGCTCCCCCATCCAGATGAGCATACAAACAAGGAATTATATAATTGCCGGTACGGTCAACAACTCCCTTTTTACCAGCGATATTTACCAGTGCTGTCCCATTTTGAAAGCAACCCACTGTGTCATAAATACACTTTATCACCTCCCTTCCACCCGTATCAATAAACCCATACTTGCCATCATACATCGCGCTAGCTAAGCCATCGTGAAATTGGCCGACATCGTGATATAGCTTTAGGAATGGATAGTATTTCTGTTTGGCGGGTTTGTGGGCATGTTTTGCCTGGCCGTGAGCAATGACAGCCACAAGCAACAACAAAACAATAACAACCACATTTTTCATAAGCGGGCAGGAGGCTTTCAATAGATAAATATAGGAAAATGCACCTCGAAATTAAAAAGGCGCGGTAACCCGCGCCAAAATTTATTTATCCGAGTAAAATTCCCACACTTTAATCAAGCTTCTCAATAATATCAGTCAACTGTTTCCAGGTCATTGTGGCAGGGTCTAATTTGAGACCGTATATGGTATTTATTTGCCCGGCTAATTCCTGCTTGCTGATGTCGGCTTTGGATGTATTCAATTCCTTTACATTCCCGTTGTTGGCGGTTATGATGTGCGTGCTTTCCAGCATTTCAGGCTTGAATTCGCAAAGGATGCGGGAATCATAAAT
>CANCOG010000238.1 GCA_947379685.1 Flavipsychrobacter stenotrophus
TTCAGGTCAACAAATGATGCCTATGCCAAGCTTATAGTTGTAGATAAAGAAAACGGTAAATCAAAGGCTGACGCAACCAACGCTGGTATCAATGTGAGTAGTTTCCCTTACTTCCTGTGTACAGATGTTGACTGTATTTTGCATGAAGCTACTTTGCAGAAACTCATCAAGCCATTTATGGAAGAGGATGAGCAAAGGGTAATAGCTGCAGGGGCAACATTAAGGTTATCGAATTCCTGTGAAGTGGATGGTGGCGTAATTACAAAGATAAGGGCACCTCGTCCGTTGCTTGCCCGTTTTCAGGAAATGGAATATATCAGGGCGTTTGTACTTGGTAAAATGGGCTGGAGTTATATCAATTGTGTTCCTAACGTATCCGGTGGACTAGGCATGTTTGATAAGGAAATTGCTGTAAAGGCAGGAGGCTACGACCCGGCTTCATTTGGTGAGGATATGGAACTCATGTTGCGCATGAACCGCTACGCAAGTGAAAATAAAATTAAATCCGCTGTCCGTTATATTCCTGTCACTCTTTGCTGGACTGAAGGCCCGAGCACGCTTAAAGTGTTTATGCGTCAGCGAACCCGATGGGGCAGGGGACTGGTGCAACTCATGGTTGCGCATAGAAAAATGTTCTTCAATAGCAGGTATGGAAGGATAGGTATGGTGACCTTCCCATATAATTTCTTTTTTGAGCTATTGGCACCCGTCATTGAGGCATTAGGAATTTTGTATTATATTTATCTTATATTTTTCGGGCAGGTTAACTGGCCGTATGCCATAATCTTGCTGGTGTTTGTATATACCTATTCGGTAATGATATCAACCCTTGCAGTATTGTGGGATCAACTGACATTCCAATACTATAAGACTTGGGGCGATGTTGTCAGGATTTGTTCAATGGTTTTTGTAGAGATGCTTATATACCATCCGCTGATCGTCATTTTTGCGTTGAGAGGATATATCTTTTTTCTTACAAACCGTAAGCACTCGTGGGGGAACATGCAAAGGCAGGGGTTCAAAAAAGCAGAACCAGCTAAGCCTGTCACTCCGGCAGCATAACAAGCAACAGAATGAGAGCATTAGCGAATTTTTTTTCAAGGGGAATATTTTGGGACGCACTGGGTGATTTTTACCAGTATGCGGTGTTTATCTATGGTACCTCCTTACTGATGGCCTACGGTTTTTTGGCTGTCATGTCCCTGATTGCGATCAGGAGATACATGAAGAAAAATAGTGTTGTAGATATCAATATTATAGTTGAATCACCATTGGCCCCGGGAATTTCCGTGGTTGCACCAGCCTTCAATGAAAGTATCACAATTGTACAGAATGTGCGTTCCCTGCTCACATTCAACTATCCGAAATTTGAAGTCATTATTATAAATGATGGTAGCACCGACGATACGCTGGAGAAACTGATTGAAGAATTTCAATTGGTGCACGTTGAGTATGCCTACAGGGAACGGTTGAACAGCCAGCCTATAAAAAGGGTGTTTAAGTCCACCAATGCCGCCTACGATAAGCTGATTGTAATTGATAAGGTGAATGGTAAGAGCAAGGCAGACGCATCAAATGCCGGTATCAACCTCTCATCGTTCGATTACTTTTTGTGTACAGACGTAGATTGTATCCTTGAAAAGAATACACTGATCAAGCTGATCAAGCCCTTCATGGATGAAGAAACTACTAAGATAAAGGAAGTGGGTGAGCCATGTACAGAATGTGGATTTCAGCATATTGTTGAGGATTACAGAAGGGTTATTGCATCGGGAGCCACACTGCGTATGGTTAATTCCTGCGAGGTTGATCAGGGGTTGCTGGTAAGGGTGCGGCCACCACGTCGTTTCCTCCCTCGTTTCCAGGAAATGGAATACATCAGGGCATTTGTGCTTGGTAAGATGGGCTGGGACTTTATCAATGCCGTACCTAACGTTTCCGGTGGTTTGGGTATGTTTGATAAGGAAATTGCAGTAAAGGCAGGAGGATATGATTCTAAGTCCTTCGGTGAGGATATGGACCTTATTACCCGCATGTGCGGCCTCATGAGGGCTAATGACAGAAAGTATGCAGTGCGCTATGTACCTGAAACACTGTGCTGGACGGAAGGACCAACAACGCTAAAGGTATTTGGTCGCCAGAGAAGTCGATGGGCGCGTGGTTTGGCGCAGATCATGAGTATCCATCGGAAGATTTTATTTAATCCCCGTTTTGGCAGGTTAGGGCTTATAGTATTTCCATATAATTTCTTTTTTGAATTGCTGGCGCCGCTAATTGAGTTCGTAGGTATTTTGTATTATATTTATCTTATTTATACGCACCAGATCAACTGGCCATATGCGATAATATTGATTATTTTCGTATATACCTATTCGGTAATGATTACTACGCTGGCTTTGCTGTGGGACCAGATCACGTTTAAGTACTACAAAACCTGGGGCGAAGTGATAGGACTGTGTTTTATGGCCTTTCTCGAACCCTTTGTGTATCATCCGCTTATCCTGTTTTTTTCGCTAAAGGGTTACTTTAACTTCATAACGGGAAGAAAACACATATGGGGGAATATGCAACGGCAGGGCTTTGGCGTACAGGCAAAAAAGAAAACTGAGCCAAAACCTGCGGAATAAGGAAAATCTGGTTATATTTGACCCGAATTTTAACGTTATTTTGCTCACAAACTAAAAACTAGAGGACAATCACAACTACAAATACAGAGAATAATTAGCATAAAGCACAACTAAATGAACACAACTAAATAAACACAACTAAGTAAGTACAAGGAATAAAACACAACTACAATCACAACTACCTGTTACCTATCAATCTGAATAACACAACTACCTGATTACCCTATCAAAAAAAGAAGTAACTAACTAACGACCATTAAATTAACACAACATGTTACAAAAAGTCTCAAAGCTTATGCTTTGTGCTTTGCTGTTATGCAGCTTGCACACTGATGCCCAGTGGCTCAAGAAGTTTGAATCGTCCGATAATCTCTACCAGGACGCAAAGCGCGAAATAGACCTCAAGCACTACCAGAAGGCCATTACCATGTGTAATAAGGCTCTGGACATTTCCCCAAAAAATATGGATATCCACTTGCTGTTAGGCAGGGCGTATTCTCTATCGGGTAAAATAGACAGCGCACGTATTGAACTCAACAAGGTGATAGAGCGAAACCCGAAATACAGGGATGCTTATATCTACCTTGTCAACATGGAGTCAATAGCATGTAACTATATTCAGGCAATTGAGTATGCTGACATGGGTTTGAAATACTTCCCCAATGACAGGGATCTGTTATTGAAAAAGCTCGATGTATACAATAAGGAAGGCGACTGGATGGAAAGCAACAAACTTGCTGACTACCTGTTCGATCGATTCAGTAACGATCCATTTATCCGAACGATCTATATTGAATATAAGCTGACGCTGGCCAGGCAATATTCGCACAAGGGCTATATAGAAATAGCCAAGCGCGCATATGAGGCTGTACTTGAGCAAGACCCGCTGAACAAGGAAGCCATGCAGGCTGTTTACAATCTAGATGTAAGGTCTGGTAACTACGTAAGTTCGTTGGGTTCCACCAACAGGGCATTACAGGCTACGCCAAACTCTTATGAGTTCCTGATGAAGAAGGTAGGGATTCTCGATGCAATGGCTCGTTATGTGGACGCAATCGAGGTAATTGACAAATTGCTGAAACTGTATCCAAATGATGCGGAAGTGCGCAAGCTGAATTCCTACATGCGTATGCAGGCAGGTCGTTACTACATGAATACCGACCCTTACCTGCAGTTTCAGGCCGTGCTGGATAAAGAGCCGGGTAACCGCGACGCATTGAACTATGTTATCAATATCGCCAACAGTCGTGGTCAGTTGACCGATGCCCTTACCTGGGTAAATGTTGGTTTGAAAAAGTATCCGGGAGATAAGGATCTGCTCAACAAGAAACTGGCAATTCTTTCAGGTTTAAAGAACTATGGAGCGGCATCGGATCTCGCCGAAAATGTATACAAGTCTAGCCCTACAGCTGATAATAAATTGAATTTCATCGATCTCAGGACACAGGCTGGTAGAAATTACCTTGCTGAGCAGGATTATGACAATGCAATTATCGCTTTAAAATCTGTTCTTCAGTACGACCATTCAAATGTGACCGCAACCAATTTGCTGGTTAATGCCTACACATCGCAGAAAAGGTATGATGAGGCTTTGCACACTATTGATGAAGCGCTGACTTACTTCCCTGGCGACGAATCGCTGCTGTCTAAAAAGGCAGGAACTCTGGAATCATATCAGCACTATGCTGAGGCGGCACAAATCTCAAAAGATCTGTTACAGAAATATCCTGATAAGAAGCATTACCTGATGAGCTTCGTAGAGCAATCACTGGCAGCCGGCAGGCAGTCACTTGCCTACGATGACTACTCCAGCACTACGACTATCCTGAAAGAAGTTTTGGAAAAACAACCTGACAATCTGGATGCCTTAAACTATCTCATCAATATTGAAACTGCTTTTAAACAATACGATACTGCAATTGTTTATTGCGACCAGGCATTACATTATTACCCTGATTCAAAGGAGCTTCTGTTTAAGAAGTCAGCTATTTATGCTGACAACCACAAGTACGCTGATGCATATGCCATTTCCGGAGCACTTCATAACGAATACCCATATAATGTTCGTTTCCGTGATGCCTATATCGATCAGTTACAGGGTTCCGGCAAGCAATTTATGGTCGAGAACAAACCGGAAAGTGCTATAGCAGAATACTTTAAAGCGCTCGAAGCTTCTCCTATCGACTCTACAACTTTGTATTACACCATTAACATCCTTAACGACCAGAAGCAGTATGATACTGCATTGTCTCTTATAGCCAGAGGCCGTCGTGCTTACCCCGACAAGCCTTATTTCCTGCTTAAAAGGGCGGTTATTTATGAAAATCAACAAAAGTGGGATGACGCCTGGTTAACCGGTGATACACTTTCTAAAATGACTAACCTGGAACCTAAATACGTAGATTACGTGAACTACCTGTTCAGCAAGAGGTTGAAAAATATGTGGGGCGTATCTTACTTGTATACGAAGTTCGACTACACCGCAGCTATCAACAGACTGGCATCTGTACAGTATACAAGGTATCACAAAAGAGGTTCAGTTACGGGCCGAATCAGCTATGCCGGCAGGCAAAATGGAGTTGGTTTCCAGTTTGAGGCAGAGGCATATTATAACCACACGCCAAAATGGTATTCATTTGGGGTAGCCTCTTACTCGCCCGATAGAAAGATCTTTCCGGTTTACAGGCTCGGTTATTCTTTGTTCCATAGCTTCCCTCATGGCTGGGATGGAGAATTGGGTTTGAGGTTCATTAAGGCTGATAGTAGTACAACGTTCTCCCCATTGGCTTCTATTGCTAAGGAGATCAAGGATTTCTCGTTTAACCTCAGGGGGTATTATATTAACCTGAATGCAGTGAGTGACCCTTCTAACATTTCGCTCACTCAGGCGGCTAAAAAATCGAACTACTATTCACTCATACTTACCAGCAGGTACTACATGAATCCGATGTCGCATACTGATTGGTTCTCTGTGATATTCGGTTACGGTAATGCGCCCGATGATTTCAGCCGAAACTACAGGCTTGCACAGTTATTGGATTATCCTACTGTGAGTGTAGGTGCTGGTTATATGAAGCAGTTTAAATACCGCACCAGCCTTGGCTTCTTTGCGTCATGGTACAACCAGAAATTTACTAACAGCTACACCGATCCTGTTTCCAACCAGAAGGTTGATGCGGTTTATCATAACCAGTATGATATCTATGTGCAGATTCTCAGGAAGTTCTAAGATATCCTCAGATAATATTGTTTTTGTTTAACATGAAAGGTATGCCACACTAAACAGGTGTGGCATACCTTTGTAATATACCCCGTCAATTGCAAAAGATGCGCGGGTGCTTTAAACAACGGAAACGGTAATGAATATGGCTGGTAAATGGTTATTTAGTTTGTTGGCATCGGCCCTGTTCATGGTGTCATGCAGCAGTTCGGCTCAGGAACTTACCTTAATAAGTAACAAGACTTCAGGATATAAAATAGTTGTGCCCGCTGAAGCCACAGCAATGGAGCAAAAGGCGGCAAATGTTTTGCAGAAATACTTCAGGCTATCGGCCGGAGTCGAGTTGCCTATTGTAAAGGAAGACGCAGTCATTGGGAATTTTGGACTCTACCTGGGTAAAACAGGAAAGGGAAAGAAGTTGCATCCCGGAAAGTTGGCCAATGAAGCTTACTTGCTGGAGGCTTCCGGTAGCGATATTTTCTTTATGGGTGGAGGCGGCCGAGGGCTGCTTTTTAGTGTATATGCTTTTCTCGAAAATTATGCCGGATGCCAGAAAGTAGCGAATGTGACCGCATTTACAACCACAATAAAAGATTTGAAGATTCCACTGTTGCACGAAGAAATTACACCTCAGTTTGAATACCGTGAATCATACTACCCTGCCAGCCTGGACGCTGAATACCAGGAGTGGAACAGGTTGCAGGACTTTGAAGATCTCTGGGGTCCGAAGATGTGGGGGCATACTTATGATAAGTTGGTCCCCGGTAAAACCTACTTCAAAGAGCACCCCGAATATTTCGCGCTGGTAAAGGGAAGGCGGCAGCCATCGCAATTATGCCTGGCAAATGAAGAAGTGTATAACATAGTTGTTGCTGAGCTGAAGAAAAGAATCGCCGCCAGCCCGGATGCATTATATTGGTCGGTAAGCCCGAATGATGATATCGGTTATTGTGAATGTGACCTTTGCAAAAAGACAGATAATGAGCAAGGTGGCCCGCAAGGTTCGTTGATAAAATTCGTCAATCGTGTTGCGGCCAACTTCCCCGACAAGAAGATCACGACTCTTGCTTATGGTTACACCCATAAACCAACAAAGAGTATGAAGCCAGCGGCCAACGTTTACATTTTTCTCAGCGATATCGATGCGTACAGAGATAAGCCTTTGACTGAAGAAGGCTCGGCGGCTGCCTTCCGGGCTGATTTGAAGGGATGGGGAGCGCTTACACCTAATATTTTTGTCTGGGATTACGTCACTCAGTTCACAAACTACCTCGCGCCGTTCCCTAACTTTCATACGTTGCAGGCTAACATGAAGTACATGAAGGAGAACGGAGTAAAAGGCGTGTTCGTTCAGGGAAGTGGGGAAACATACAGCGAATTTGCTGAACTACGTTGCTACGTTATAGCCAAACTTTTAAGTGATGCCAATGCCGATGTAAGGAAGCTGGAGAGCCAGTTTATTACAGACTATTACGGGCCTAAGGCTGGTAAATTTATTCAACAGTATCTCGATTTGCTACAGGCAAAGATGCTGGAATCCCATCGCAAACTAGATATTTATGGCAACCCAGTTAATGAATGGGGGAGTTGGTTAAGTCCGGGTGCAATTGATGCATACAGCGAGATTCTGGATAAGGCCGAAGCTGCCGCAGAAGGGAATGCAACCTTCCAGGATAGGGTGATGAAAGTGCGTCTCGCACAGGAGTATACAGTTTTTCAGCAGGCACGTTTTTACGGTATAGAGCGTTTCGGCAT
>CANCOG010000239.1 GCA_947379685.1 Flavipsychrobacter stenotrophus
CTCTTCTTTGTTACTTTGCGGGTTGGTTTGATTAAACTGGCTCATAATATACCTTTGTTTGAAAAGTCTTGTTTAAATTTGGTACAAATATAATATACATAGTTTGGAATGGAGCAACTGAAAGGGATTTTGTTTATCGATATTGAAACTGTGCCATCAGTGCCGAACTATGACCAGTTGCCCGACGCACTACAGAAAGAATGGAACAAAAAAGCAAAACTGATCAGGAACCTCCCGGACCCGGAAGCCGCGCCTGAAGGGCTTTTCGGCGAACGGGCCGGTGTATATTCGGAGTTTGCAAAGGTAGTTTGTATAGGAATTGGGAGCCTCTACCCCAACGGTAAAAGCTGGAATATGCGGTTAAAAGCACTCACCGGCGACGATGAGAAGGTTTTGTTAAATGATTTCTGTGCACTGATAGAAAGGTTCTCTACCCAGTATAAGGACTTCCGTTTTTGTGGCCACAACATAAAAGAATTTGACATCCCCTTCTTGTGCAGGCGAATGATTATCAATGGCGTAACACTTCCTTCCTGCATGCAGCTATATGGCAAGAAACCATGGGAAGTAAACCATATTGACACAATGGATCTCTGGCGTTTTGGCGATTATAAGAACTTTACATCGTTATCACTGTTGGCTGCAGTTTTGGGTATTCCTTCTCCCAAATCGGACCTGGATGGCAGCATGGTTGCCGGCGTTTACTGGCTTGAAAAAGACCTCAGGCGAATTGGCAGTTATTGCCTTCAGGATGTGCATACTTCTGCAAAAGTCTATCTGAGGCTTACCGGAATTCATGATATAGACCCAAGCCCGGTTTATGTGGAATAATTTGTGCAAAAAGTGTTCAAAATTGGGGTAGCTAAACAAAAAAAACAGAACGCAGGACAATCAGTTCGATGTACCTTTACCTCAATGTCATTGAGCTAAGGTTTTCGCGCGAAGGCGCAAAGACGCAATTCCAGTTTATTCAAACAAGGTTTAGTATATTTGAAACACAAGCCGCAAAGAAAATCCTGTAACTTTATGACATTGACCTTTGCACACCAAAACAAACTAATTACTAATACCTGCCTGCCAGGCTTTTGACTAACGACTAAAGACTTTTGACTTACGACTTACGACTAAAACATGAATGCAGACTATAAAAAGATACTTCAGTCGTTAAAAACGCGCCAGTATGCGCCCTTCTACCTGGTTGACGGTGATGAAAACTACTATATAGATACCCTTACCGAACAGTTTGAGAACATACTCCCACCACATGAACGCGATTTCAACCTCATGGTACTATATGGCAAGGAGTCTTCATGGGCCGATGTTGTTAACGCCTGCAGACGATTCCCCATGTTTGCAGAAAAGCAAGTGGTGATCTTGAAGGATGCCGCCAGTCTCAAAGATTTTGGGGAATTGCTGGGTTATCTTGAAAAGCCCTCCCCTACCACGATATTATTGATTGAACACCGATATAAGAAAGCCGATGGCAAAACAAAGATCGTAAAGTATATCAAGGACAAGGGCTGGTACTTCAATTCGGAAAAAGTGAAGGACAGTGCCATGCCACAGTGGATACAGGATTACGGCCTTGAAATTGGTTTCCAGGTGGCTGAGCGCGAAGCCCAGATACTGGCAACCTACCTGGGTAATGACCTGCAAAAAATTGCCAATGAAATTGAAAAGGTACGCATAAATGTACCTGAGGAAAAGGCGCTGACATCGGCCATGATCCAGAAATATATTGGTATCAGCCGTGAATACAACATATTTGAATTTGCTGAGGTGGTTACATGCAATGACAAGGACAAATTGTACAGAATGCTCTCCTACTTCATCAGCAGTCCCAAGGCAGCTCCTATGCCTTTGCTGATTGGTGCCTTTTACGGGCATTTCAGCAAACTATATGCTGCCAATTTTGTGAAAGGGAAGCCTGAGAAAGATGCGGCCGCCGCCCTCGGCACATGGCCTTCCAAGCTAAAAGAGATAATGGCAACAACGCAACAATGGCCCCAGGCCCGCACTGAGCGCGCCATGCTGCTGCTCGGCAAGTACAGTACAATGGGCGTTGGTGTAAAAAGCAACAGCGATGACAAGGAATTGCTGAAGGAGTTGATTGGGCAGTTGTTGGTGGCGTGATATTGGGGGTTGACTTATTGGTACGGGTGATGAAGAAGTAGCTAAGCGGCAGTTAAAAACTGCCGGGACTACCTAGACACGAGTCGGCTCCGCACAAAAGCAACGCGTCAGACTCGCGCCAGATGTGCATTTGACAATATTATAATATATAAAAATACAAGTCAGTGAGCAAAATAAAGTGTTTTTGTGGCAATGTTATTCGAACGGAAACGGGAGAGGGGTGGCCTGGTTATAGAATTTTTAGTGAACAAGTAATCGATGATGTAATATCCCAAATGATTGATTCTGGCACTGAAAATATTGTATCCGTTTTTATGGGCAATTCAAAGGATATGTTTGTGTGCATTGATTGTGGCAGGTTGTGGATTGACACGGAAAAGAATGCTATTTTCACTTGTTATAGGAAAGAGAATTTGGACGCCCCTGGCCTGGAAACAGACTATAAGTAAGCAACTAACTTTGCCTGCCCAAAGTTGGGCGAAAGTCTCCAACTCCGCCGGGCGCAGAATGCCTCCGATGGCTAGCGGAACTGACCGTAATTGCTGAACCGTCAATTGTAAAACCTAACTCGCGGGTCTGGAGACCGGTTACAGGCCCGCCTTAGCAAAAAGCTACGGCAAATTTTTATTATATTTGTTGTTGATAGATACCAAGGTTAGGCGGCAAGTGACTATCGATAACGGGATATTTTGTTTTCACCCACCAAGCATACATCAGACCGCTATATGATTAAAATAGTCAACTGGAGCATATTGGCTACATGCTGTGGTAACGGAGCACATTTACCATTTGCAATTTTGCGTTTGAACTCATCAAATGAAGAAGAGCGAAAGCAAGCCTATTGGCAGTTAGATAATTTTGTAGTAGTTCAATCCTATTTGTATGAAGCTGCCTATTATGTTATAGAACCAATTCTCGAGTTGTTGGAAATGCCTTACAGTGTTGACCGACTATGGCCTTTAACAATTTTAACTGAAATCGCCTTGGGTGGCAACGAAACAACAGAAATAATCATGCAAGATACGGGCGAAAAGAAAATACTAATTCGAGCCTGTCAAGAAAAGCTTAAAGAGTTGAAACAGAGGATTGATAGGATCGTTGTTGTTTCGCAGAAGGAAATTGAAGAAAAACAAACGCTACTTTGGGCTATTAATGAAATGGAGTAATATAGCCGAGATTCGCATAAAATATATTGGCTATCCCCGAAAGAAAGTGGTTTCCGGCAGTTAAAAACTGCCAGGACTACCTGGACATCCCGACAGAAAAATCGGGACAGGCTGAGTCGGCTCCGTACAGAAGCAACGCCTCAGACTCACGCAGACGAGGATTTGATGAAAAGCCGATAGTACTTAGAAAACAATAAAATATGGCAATTGTATTTGAAGGTAAAAGTAAATGCCCGTTGTGCTACAGGGAGCTAGTTGACAATTTTATGCTGTTTCCCAATCTCATATCGAACATGAAGGATATATTGTATCCATTTAGCGATGCCGGGGTGCATCATGAATGCTTAAACAACAATAAATTTAAGAGCCTGATTTTAAACATTGTTGCTAAAAACAATGCTCTTATATCAGAATATAGAAATGTTGATAACCCTCGAAATATAATTGTAATCGGGCTATTAACCTCTGACATCGAGGAAGAGTTGCATAAGTTTAATTTTATTTTACTTAATAAGCGACAAGTTTGGAATGACAAAACAGTTTTTTTAAGAATTGCTACAAAGTTCCTTGACGATGGTAAATGGGTTAGCAGCAGTCCAGATAATAATTACCTAAAAAAATTGGTCGAAAAAATATTGCAACTACAATAATGCAATATCGCATTATGTAACAGACCGGCAACCGGGCCCGCCGTAGCTAAAAGCTACGGCAAATTTTTATTATATTTGTTGTTGATAGATACCAAGGCTAGACAGCAAGTGACTAACGAGAACGGGATTAACCAGCATTCAAAATTGGGGGCGTTAATTATGAAAATATTTAAACTTAATGGCAAGATTTACTTCAGTTGGCTACTATTTTTTTGCTTCGTATCGGCAGGCACAGAAGCTTTAAACTTTGGAGGGATAGTAGAATCATCAAAAAGTGCTGCGTTAGCAACCATTGTGCCCACACTACTTGGAGTATTTTCATTTGTGCTATTTATTTTAAATTTATCCAAAACAAATTCATATAGTTTACCCACAAAATTATTTTTAGCCGCTACGTCATTAGTATGTATTATTTATTTAATTTTTAATTGTATTACCATAACAACATACATATAGGTACGATGAATTATTAATTTTAATATTGTATTTTAAAAAATTAAATGTAATTACGGCCATAAAAATTATACTGTTTATCACTGCTGTCCTGTTCTTGTTAGCTTATCTCACTCTTTGAGATAACAAAAATAAATTGAAATACAGTTCGCCGAAGTCTCCGACTCCGGCGGGCACGGATTGCGGTCTCCAGACCGCTGTGGTTGAACCGACAATTGTAAAATCCAACTCACCGGTCTGGAGACCGGCAACCGAGCCCGCCGTAGCTAAAAGCTACGGCGAACTTTTATTATATTTATTGTTGATAGATACCAAGGCCAGGATTTGGGAGACTAACCAGAACAGGTACATACGGCATCGGTACAAAACTGTGTAGATCTTCTATAAAGATGCGATGCCGATGGCATCATTACTTGGCCTGCAATTCTTACCTAAATTACATTCTGGCTAATGCGTACACAGGGCCTGGCTTTGTGTGCAACTGATGTGGCTAAAGCCGGTTGTTTCTGATTCTATCCCCCAGCTTAAAAGCCGGGGCAACTGAACGGATTGAATTTGATTTTATGAATAATGCAGGCTAGACACGAGTCGGCTGCGCATAAAAGCAACGCCTCAGACCTTGCGCCGGATGGGGAAGCCATATGAGCAACGACCGTTCAAAACAAATCCCGCGATAAACGCAGGATTTGATTCAATAATTTTATGTGTCATTAATTGTTACTCCCCAGACTGTTGCGGAACATTGAGTTTTTCGTAGGCAACGTTGTTGCTTACAAATTCAGGTACAAGTTCCTTCATCAGGTGTACAGTTTCCAATGTATAGTGCTGGCGGGCACTGCTTACCAGCTTATCCACACGCTTTACGATCTCAGCAAAATTATATTGCCTTACATCTGCGATCATTATTTTTTCATGATATGTAGGGCGGGTGTTTTCAGCATTATTCAACAACTCTTCGTATAATTTTTCGCCAGGCCTTAAACCTGTATAAATTACCCTGATATCCACGTCTGGTTCCTTACCCGCGAGCCTGATCACCTTCTTGGCAAGATCGGCAATCTTAACTGGCTTGCCCATATCGAACACAAATATCTCCCCACCTTGTCCCATAACGCCAGCCTCGAGTACCAATATACAGGCCTCTGGAATGGTCATAAAGTAACGGGTAATATCGGGATGGGTAACTGTGATTGGTCCACCGGCCTCAAGTTGCTTTTTGAACCTCGGGATAACAGAACCATTAGACCCCAGTACATTCCCGAAACGAGTAGTCACAAACTTGGTGATCACCCTTGCATCGTCTGCATTTTTTGCTTCTGTAAGGAGTGAATTATAGAAACTCTGCGTGAATATCTCAGCAACTCTTTTTGAGGCCCCCATCACATTTGTCGGGTTTACTGCCTTATCGGTAGAGATCATCACAAATTTCTCTACTCCATTTGCAACAGAAAGCTCAGCGAGGTTTTTAGTACCCAGTACATTATTTAATACCGCAATCGAAGGGTTATCTTCCATCAATGGCACATGCTTGTAAGCGGCAGCATGGAAAACGATCTGAGGATTGTAGACCTCAAACAGGTGCTCCATCCGTTGACGATCCTTGATATCGCCTACATAAGCCTTTACATTTGAATTTTTGTATTTCTCCTGAACCTCCAACAGAAACTCATGCATAGGTGTTTCAGCCTGGTCACAGAGAATTACCAGCGATGGACGGTAGTTGAGCAACTGGCGCACCAACTCACTCCCTATAGAACCTGCAGCTCCTGTAACCAATATCTTTTTGCCCTTCAGCTCTGTATAAATGGCCTCGTTATGTATCTTGATCACTTCACGCTCCAGCAGGTCTTCGATATTAATGTTCTGCAGTTGTTGTGTGTCGAGTTTACCGTTCAGCCAGTCACGCATAGTCGGTACCTGCTGTATTCTTATTCCGAAAGAAAGGCAGCTATCCACGAGTGCATTGAGCTTATCCTTTTCCTGAATTTTATTAACGAAAATCAGTAATTCTACACCCTCGTTCTTCAATTTTTCAATTGACGCAGGCGTTGTGTTATAAATTGGAATACCTTCCAGTAACTTGCCACTGCCACTTAAAAAATCATCGAGAAACGCAACTACCTGCATGTCACCATTTGGCAGGTTATTCATTACGTTTTTAATGTGGAGACCATTTGCAGATGCACTAAAAACTGCGACCTTCTTTTTGGGCACGCGGTCACCTTCTGAATAAAGCTTATAAAACTGGAAACAATAACGCACGCCCAGCCTGTAGGAGATAATTACAAAGCTGGTGATGAAAAAATTGATAGTAACAACCTGGAGCGTAAAGAAATTCTGAGATTTGTAAACAAAAATATTCACCGCCAGGTAGAAAAATGATGCAATTGCGTTCACCATTACCAACCTCGAAGTATCTTCGATATTGGTGTACCTGACAATGCCCGCATAACTTTTGAAAATGTAAAACAGTGCCATATTCACTAAAAGCACCACGGCCGTCATAGACCTCAGCCCGACCAAAATATGCGGCCAGTAGAAATTGAGTTTCAATGACCTGGAGAGAAACAGGCAGAAACAAACCAGGAATAAATCAAGAAGAAAAACAAGCCACCTAGGCAAAATACGTATTTTATATGCCATATTCATCCATTTTAATGCCGGCAAAATAACCGGCGGTTAAAAAATCCACTTCTCTACAAAATTACGATAAAATTCCAAATCATTATACTATGCAAATATTGGTAATGAATTTTTCATATTTGCTATCAAAAAAACGATAACCCGTCATACAATATTACAAAAAAATAACAAAAAATCAATATAACCCCTGAAATTTTCTCCAGACTATAACCTGACTATTGTCGATTAATTTATTTTTTTTTATGTTTGTGGAGTTAACGATGTTTGCAATTATAAATAAAGACTGATAAGTTGCTGAAAGGAAAAAATATTCTGGTTGCAGATGATAATAAACTGAACCAGAAAATACTGATTTTTATACTGGAGAAGACCGGTGCGATCGTCAAAATCGCGAATAATGGAAAAGAGGCTATTGAGCAGATGACAAATAACCCTATTGATGCTGTGCTGATGGATATACAGATGCCGGAAATGGACGGGCTTGAAGCGACTGTTCACATCAGGAAGGTGATGAACAGTAATGTGCCAATAAT
>CANCOG010000240.1 GCA_947379685.1 Flavipsychrobacter stenotrophus
CATACTCGAAGTCGGACCTTAGCGAAATGTCCTTCAGGTTGTTGTGTTCAAATATGCCTGTTTTAGTTGTTGTTGAATCGCCAGGTCTGCCGAAGCTTCCGACAGTTACCCTATCGCGGTCGCTATGATAATTTGAATAACTCAGCACAGTATTGCTACGCAAATGTTCTGACCACTTTCTCTGCCAGCCTCCGCTCATGCCCGTATTGCCATATGCAGTGACATCTGTTGTGCCGAAATTGAGCGAAATGCCCATACTTGCAAGGAATGCAGGTGTATTTACTTCAAAACTATTGTTCAGGTGATCAGCCCCATTGAAGAGGCTGTAAGTAAATACATCTTTTTTGGTGGGTTTAAAAGTGAGGCGGACATTCAAATCATCGAAATAGGATTTGGCCTTTGTGACGCCGTCTGAGCCTCCAGGGCCGGTCTGAGGCGCTTTGTTTGAAGTGCCCGAACTTTTGTTAAAAGAGTTAAAAATCCAGTTGTAAATCGAACCGTTCCATGATCGCCTGCCCGCTGCAACAAGTGAAAGGTTTTCGGTAATTGGTATTTCGGTAAACAAGTTGGCGCTCAGCAAGCTAACTTCACCACCTATGTTAAATTGACTTGTGCTTCCTTCCTTTCCTGCCATTTCAGCTACACTTGACAAGCGCCCGCCATATTTAGCTTCGAAACCACCTTTGTAGAGCGCGACCTCCTTCACTGCATTGGAGTTAAATGCACTGAAGAAACCATAAAGGTGGTCCACCTGGTAAACGGTGAAACCATCATATAAAATCAGGTTTTGGTCAGGTGTTCCTCCCCGCACATATAAACCCGATGATGATTCGTTTGCTGCGCTTATTCCCGGCATTAGCTGAAAGGTTCGCATGATATCCTTCTCGCCCACATTGGGAATTTCTGATAGTTTCTCCGGGGTTAATTTTATGGTACTTATGGTGTTAGCCGAAAGATTCATGATATCCTTCCTGTTAGCAACAACAACGGCTTCGCTCAGTTCATGTTCTACCTGATGCAACCCAATCCTTAGGTCTTTCCCATTGGCTGCGTCACCAACAACTATTTCATTGGCTTCATAGCCCAGGTAAGATAGCTTTAGAACGGAAGTATCAGTAACTAAGCCACTTAAACCGAAGAAGCCATTGGTGTCAGTAACGGCGCCCACTTGAGTGCCTTTAATAGAAATGTACACACCGGCCAGGGCTTCGTTAGTAGAATCATCTACAACATGCCCTGAAATACTCTCGCTTACCGGCTTACCAGCATCTGCTTCTTTTTTCGGGATAATTAAACGAGTTGGCCTTTTTACTTTGTGAAAGTGTTTCGTTTTAACAACGATTGTTTCTGTACTGTCAATGCTGTAGGACAAGTCATTGTCTCTGGCTGTAATTTCAATGGCCAAGCTTGCGGCAGTACCCATGAACCAGTAGTCAAAAAATATGGAGCTGCAATAAGGGGTATCGTAGACAATTTTTAAGCCATATTCTGTTGCGAAATAGTTGTACACTGAATCTAATGGCATTTGCCTGAAATGCTCGTTAATTTTAATTTTATCTAAAGAAGATGGCAACTTCTTCGGCTGTTTTTTAAAAATCTGACCATCAGCGTAATTTAAATTTATAAAAAGCAGTAGAAAAGCCAATAGTCCCTTCATTGTTGTGGTTTGTCGTGCAAATTGCACGCAAAACCGATTGGCTTATTTAATTTGAGTTGAGTTGGTAAAATGTTGCGACCAAACGGCAAAATTTAGTTGGAGGTATGTTTGATTGAGCCTATTTCCGTTGATGATTAGGATGTTTCAACAAAAGCAAATTGTTGGACGCAACAATCTCGATACCACCCCGCCCCCAAAATATAGGTAGGGATAGAACCGGTACTTTCCAGCCCAAGATTTGCCGGGATTCAGTTGCCGAAAAGGGGGGGCTTGTCCAGCGGTAGGTAGAACTGAGCATTGGGGAATGATTGAACCATAAAAATGGCAAAAAAAGACCGGTCCAAAAACTGAACCGGCCTTTTTAAAATATCACGAAAGAAAGGAACTACCCTACTCCGTTTTTACAAACTTATCGATCTTCAACAATACATCGTTTTCATCGTAAACCATTACCATGTACATACCTCCAGCAAGATCGCTCACATCAACGGCGTTCACACCATTCTTTTTGATGATCATTTTGCCGTCAGCAGTCAGAATCGATACATTCACCTTGTAAGGTGCATCTATCCTGATGACAGAAGTAACAGGGTTTGGATACAAATGGATGTCCGCAGCACTAAGCGTTGGCACACCGGATATTACGACTGTGTCATTGAAGGCCGCCGAAGTATCGGTACAAAGATTTGCATCAGAAACAATTACCTGGTATAAACCGGCACCGATCTCAACCTGAACACTGCTTGTAGCACCTGGTATAATGTTACCGTTCAGTAACCACTGATAAGTAACGAATGAACCGGTATACAGTAAGTTACCACCGGTAATACCGATAATAGGATTTGGTGGAGCAAGAACAGTAGTTGGTCCGAGAGTCATACTACCACCTGCGTTGCTGATGATACAGCTGAACAAGCCAAAGGTATCAGCACTATAGGTAGAATCAGTAGCACCTGGAATAGCAACACCGTTCAACAACCACTGGTAAGACAGGTGATTAGAAGTATCAGGCGTGAACACCAGCAATGAAACCGGAGTATGATGACAGTAAGTAGAAGTACCTATCGGGAACAATGTGCTTCCTGACAGCGAACCTGCAACCGCTACAATATGGTACTCCTGAGCAGAGCAGCCAAATGCATTGGTTTTTGCGTAAGTGATGGTTACCGTACCAATTGCAACGCCTGTTACAACACCAGTTGAACTGATAGTAGCTATCGATGTGTTACTGCTTGTCCAGCTACCACCGGTAGCAGTGTCAGACAACGTAATAGTACCACCCAATGCCACACCGAACGGACCAGAAATTGGAGACAAAACTGGCTGTGGGTTAACAGTAAATGTAGTCGTAACAAATCCTGTGCAACCTGCCGCAGATACCGTGTAAGTTACATCGGTAGTTCCGGCAGCAACTGTAGTTACATTACCAGATGCATCGATAGTTGCAAAAGTAGTTGAACTGGTACTCCATGAACCGCCTGAAGTAGCGTCACTGAGTGTTGAAGTGCCGCCCATACAGATCGAAGAACTACCCGTAATACCAGCAATAGTTGGCATTGGGTTGATAGTCACTGTATAAGTTACAGTTGTTGTTCCGCAACTGTTTACTACGAAGTAAGAGATAGTAGCTGATCCGCCAGCAACACCAGTCACAACGCCTGAGGCATCAACAGTAGCCACAGATACGTCGCTGCTGGTCCATGTACCACCCGGAGTTGTCATACCCAATGTTGAAGTTGCACCCGCGCAGAAGGTTGAAGTACCGGTAATTGCGGCAACAACAGGAACATCGTTAATAGTCAGGGTAATGAATGTGTCAGCCGATCCGCAAGCAGCAGTCGATGTAAAAGTAATATCAACTGAACCCGCTGCAACGCCTGTTACAACACCACCAGCATCCACAGTCGCTACTGTCACATCGCTGCTTGTCCATGTACCGCCAGATGTGCCGTCGGTAAGTGTAACCGCACTTCCTGCACAGAATGAAGTTGTACCTGCAGAAATTGCAGTAACAACAGGATAAGCAGTAACGGTTGCGGTAACAATAATTGAACGTGGTCCGCAGCCATTGGTCACAGTGTAAGAAATAGACTCTGTACCCGTGGTCACACCCGTTATCATACCAGCGGCATCGACTGTGGCAACACCTGTACCTCCGTCAGACCAAACACCACCCGCAGTCGCATCGCTCAGCGTTGAAGTTGTTCCCGGGCAAAGGGCAGTGCTACCGGTAATTGAAGCCACAACCGGAACATCATTAACTGTAATTGCATAAGTAGCATTAATGCTACCACAGCTGTTTGTTATTGTATAAGTAATAGTAACAGAGCCCAAAGCAACACCTGTTACAACTCCGCTTGCAGCATCAACCGTAGCCAAAGTAACATCACTGCTTGTCCATACACCACCAGTAGTAGCATCGGTCAAGGCAATAGTTGTTCCTGCACAAAGCGAAGTAAGACCGCCAATTGCAGTAACCACTGGTAACGGATTAACCGTCATTGCAAAAGTAGAATCTGTAGTTCCGCAAACGTTAGTCACTGAATAAGAAATTGTAGTTGTACCAGCAAGAGTTCCGTAAACTACGCCCGCAGCATCTACAGTCGCTACAGTTGTCGTGCTGCTGGTCCATGTACCGCCGGCAGTAGTATCTGCCAATGCGGTTGTTGCAGCTTCACAAACTACATTCGATCCGGTGATAGTACCCAGAACTGGCACATCATCAACATTGAATGCATAAGTTGCGTAAGCAGTAGAGCAAGTAGTATTAACCATGTAAGAAATAGTTACAGTTCCTCTTGCCACACCTGATACGTTACCAGCTGCATCAACTACAGCGATAGTATTGTCGCTGCTGCTCCAGGTACCACCTGCAGTAGTTTCAGAAAGTAAAATAGAAGAACCGCGGCAAACAGAAGTTGCACCTGAAATAGTTCCGGGAACCGGAGCCAGGTCAATACTCATTGTAAGCGTAACGTCAGTTGTACCGCATGTAGTAGTCACATTATAAGTAATGTTTACCGAACCTGCACCAACGCCTGTTACAACACCGGCAGCATCAACAGTAGCCATTGTAATATCACTGCTGCTCCAGGTACCGAGTGGGGTTGCATCTGCCAATGTTGTAGTAGATCCTACACACAAAGGAGTTGTACCACCCGTAATTGCTGCAACAGATGGTGCGCCAATTACTCTTACTGTAAAGGTAGAATCAGTAGCGCCGCAACCGTTGGTCACTTCATAGGAGATCAAAACAGAACCTGCAGAAACACCTGTAACCACACCAGCCGCATCAACTGTAGCAACACCTACGTTGCTGCTGCTCCATGTACCCAATGGTGTAGCATCGCTGAGTGAAGTAGTTCCGCTGATACAAGCTGAGTCAACACCTGTGATTGAAGCAATAACAGGGAACAGATTAACGGTCATTGTATAGGTTGTGAATGCCGAACCGCAGCTATTGCTCACAGTATATGTAATGTCGGCAGAACCACCGGCCACACCTGTAACAACGCCAGCAGCATCAACAGTTACGATCGATACATCACTGCTGGTCCAAACTCCACCCGCTGAAGCATCAGTAAGCGCTGTCGTAACACCGTTACAAACAGTAGTAGAACCAGAAATTGTACCGGCATTTGGCAACGGATCGATAGTAACGCTTGTGGTTACATCGGTAGAACCGCAGGTAGTGGTAACGTTATAAGTAATTGTTGCTGTTCCCGCAGTAACTCCTGTGATCACACCGGCAGCATCAATGGTTACAATTGCAGTATTGCTGCTTGTCCATGTTCCACCAGTTGTAGCATCACTGAGTCCTGCAGAAATTGTAGGACAAACCGTTGTAATACCTGTGATAGGTAATACTACAGGTATTCCATTAACCGCAATTGGGAAGGTAACTGTAGTTGTACCACATGTATTTGTAACAGCATAAGTAATAGTCGCAGAGCCAAGGGCAACACCTGAAACAAGGCCTGCTGCATTAACTGTAGCAATAGTGTTATCGCTGCTGCTC
Source organism: Flavipsychrobacter stenotrophus (assembly GCA_947379685.1). Taxonomy (GTDB): domain Bacteria; phylum Bacteroidota; class Bacteroidia; order Chitinophagales; family Chitinophagaceae; genus Flavipsychrobacter; species Flavipsychrobacter stenotropha_B. Next base: position 5,676 of record CANCOG010000240.1, read on the forward strand.
CATGAGCCGCCGGCAGTAGCGTCGATCAATGGAGTTGTTCCTGCAAGACAAACTATAGACGAACCAGTTATTGGCGCAACCACCGGAACATCGTTAACCGTAATTCCAAGGGTTGAACTTACTGTACCACAACTATTGGTATAAGTATAAGAAATGTTAGCTGAACCAGTTGCGACACCGGTAACTACACCAGTAGCATCAACTGTAGCAATTGCCAAATTGCTGCTGCTCCATACACCACCCAGAACAACGTCGGCATAAGTGGTAGTAAAGCCAGCACATACAGGAGAAGTACCTGTAACCACACCAGAATTAGGAGCCGGGTTAACGGTATCGGCAGCATAAACTTCTGTAGTACCACAACTATTGCCTACAGAATATGTGATCGTAAAGTAGCCAGCTGCAACGCCAGTTACAAAACCAGCAAAATCCACAGTAGCTACAGTATTATCACTGCTGCTCCATGAGCCACCACCAGTAGCATCGGTAAGGCCGATAATGCTTGTTTCACACACTACGGTTGGACCGGTAATTGGAGAAACAACAGGAATATCAATAATAGTGATGAATGTATTTACTGTGCTTGTTCCGCATAAGTTAGTAACGTCATAGTCAATAAATACGCCGCCTGTAGCTACTCCGTAAACATTACCTGAAGCATCAACTGTAGCAACAGTTGCATCGGTAGTGCTCCAAACACCACCGGTTGTAGCATCGGTTAACGCCAATGGAGTTCCCATACAAGTCAGAGTAGAACCGGAAATTGGCGCAATAACAGGAACATCATTTACAGTGAACAATATGCTCGCAGTAGCACTTCCACAACTTGAGGTAACTGTATAGGTTATGTTAGTGGTGCCAACTCCTACAGGAGTCACAAGGCCAGCTGCATCAACATTTGCAACAGCTGCATTTGAACTAGACCAAGAGCCACCAGATGTTGCATCAGAAAGCGTAGTAGTACTACCAATACATACATCAGTTGCACCAGTGATTGCACCCGCGCTTGGCGCCAGATCTATGTTAACCGGAACCGATACAGATGAAGTTCCACATGTATTTGAAAGAGAATAAGAAAGTGTCGCAGAACCAACCGAAACACCGGTGAGCAAGCCTGTAGACGGATCAACCGTGAAGACACCAGTATTGCTGCTACTCCATGTTCCGCCACTTGTTGCTTCTGTGAAAGTAACAGGTGTGCTTAAGCAGACGTCAGTCGGGCCAGAAATAGCACCCACTGTTGGTACATTATTAACTGTGATCGCCTGGGAATTAGACCCACTTGCACAGCTATTAGAAACTGAATAAACAATAAACGCTGCCCCCGTTCCCATTGCGGTAACATCACCGGTAGAAGGATCTACTGTTGCAACGGTAACGTCGCTTGAAGACCATGTTCCACCAGTAGTAGCGGTAGTATAGGTAGCAGTTAAGCCAACACAAAGCGGAGAAGTACCAGAAACAGTTGCCACTACCGGAGTTCCAAGAACGGACACAGTTGCAGTATCTGTTGCTGCACCACAGCTTGTGCTTGTAGTATATGAAATCAGTACGCTACCATTCGAAACACCGGTAACAACACCAAAGCCATCGATTGTTGCTATTGAATTGTCAGCAGAACTCCAGGTTCCACCTGAGGTAGCATCAGATACGAGAATAATAGAACCTACACACACTGGTGTAGCACCTACTATAGTACCTGGAGCAATTGCCGGGCTAACGGTAAGGTTAGCAACTGCAGGGGTACCACAAGTTGTGTAAGTAATATCTACAGTACCTGCAGCAACTCCTGTTACCAGACCGGTTGCATCTACAGTCGCAACAGTCACATCGCTGCTGGTCCAGGTTCCACCTGAAATGGCATCTGAAAGTGCAAGTGTAGTCCCTGCACA
>CANCOG010000241.1 GCA_947379685.1 Flavipsychrobacter stenotrophus
CTTGACGAATATGCACATAAAAAACTGGAAGACATCCGTAAGAAAGTTGTTGATGGCACCCAATCATTTGAAGTTGCTGCAGGCATCTATACCGACGACCCCGGCAGCCGCGACAATGGTGGCCGTTACGACGGAGTAACCCGCAATGGTCCATGGGCTCAGGAGTTTGTAGCTGCAGCATTTAAGCTACAGAATGGCGAGATCTCTCCCATTTTCAAAACGAAGTTTGGTTATCATATTATTCAGATGATCAGCCGCCGTGGTGATGAAGCTGACTTGAGGCACATCCTGATAAAACCAGAAATTACCAAGGGTGATTTTAAAATAGCACTTAACAAGCTGGATAGCGTCTACAATCTGCTCACCAGCCACAAAATGACTTTCCAGGAAGCAGTTGGAAAATTCTCAACCGACGAAGGGGCAAAAAGAACAGGTGGCATGATCACCGATCCTACTTCAGGTTCATTTGAACTCGATATCACAAAGCTCGACCCCGGAATGGTGTTGATGCTCGACAGTCTTAACCCCGGCGATTATTCTAAGCCTCACGTTTATTACAACGAGATGCACGAACAGTCTTGTCGCATTATCTACTTAAGGAATCGCACATCGCCACACAAGGCTAACCTGAAAGACGATTACAGCAAGATTCAGGAAGTAGCCCTGATCCAGAAAAAGAATCTGAAAACACAATCATGGATCAAGAGTAAGTTGTCTACTTTTTACCTCAAGATCGATAACAAGATATTGGCGAACTGCGGGCTGTTGCGTGAACTACTTAATTCCACCGGGCCAAGCGGGCAGTAAACTGTTGCCGTCACCGCTTCCTTGAATGAAATATTTGCGCCTTGTTTGTTTTTGTTAAGATAAGGAAGTCAAAAAAATGATTGCGCCTCTGCGTCCCTGTCTGCCGACAGGCAGGTTTGCGAGAGACCTCAGTAAAAACCAATTACCAACAGGGCGGAATAGCAGACACTAATGAAGATCACCATTGAACATATCAGTAAACGGTTTCAGAAATACTGGATATTCAAGGACGTGTCCTTTGCGTTTACACCCGGAAATGCCTGCTCCCTGTTGGGCGCCAATGGCAGCGGAAAATCGACGCTGCTGCGCATTATAGCCGGTATGCAGACACCGTCGCGGGGAAAAGTAATATACGAGCATGACAATGGGCAACTGGTGGCTGCCGGCGATATTTTCAGTAACATTAGTTTTTGCGCACCGGGGCAGGAGATAGTAGAGGAGTTGACACTCCGTGAGTTCTTTGAATTTCATTTTTCGTTCAAGAGGCCCCTTGCGGGTTTGCGCATACCTGATATTATTGCGCTTACCGGCCTTAAAGATGCAGTAGACAAACCAATAGGAGATTACTCCTCAGGCATGAAACAACGAGTGAAACTGGCACAGGCTATATTTTCAGATACGCCCGTCCTCTTCCTCGACGAACCCTGCACCAACCTTGATCTTCAGGGTGTGGACCAGTACCGCACATGGATGGAAGAATTTGGCAAGAACCGGCTGACACTAGTCGCCTCAAACGATGTAAGAGAATACTTTTTTTGCAGCGAACAGATAGTGCTGGAGGATTATAAATAGGTGCATGCACTTAGCTGAAAGATGTTTCTTTGCGGCTTGAAGTTCTTAAATTACGGTGCTTACATTGTTTGGGTGCGTCTTTGCGACTTCGCGCGAACAATTAATTCACGTTGCCCCATAATAGTGCTGTTTCTATTTCGGGAAATAGCTTTTAAATAATAACTTTGCCCCACAACTGGTCCCGTAGTACAATGGATAGTATATGAGTTTCCGAAGCTCCGGATCCAGGTTCGATTCCTGGCGAGACCACCAACAATAAAACCCTTGCAGTGCAAGGGTTTTATTGTTATATATAACAATATTTTGGCACTATACCACCATCCTATTTCTTCATAAACACCCCATCCCTTTTCTTATCAATAGCCCCGCCTTCATATCCGCATTCGCCCATTCGCGGTGAGTTAACTACTGGTAGTGCCGCATAATCGGCGAAATCTTCACAGGTTTTTGCATGTTTCGCTCCGCATTTTTTGCAAAAATAGCTGGGCTCATAACAGGAAGTGCATATTACAGCGGCAGGCGCTGAATTACAAATCTCGCAAACGAGCGCGATCGGTTCATTACGGCTTAGTAAAAGGATAGGCTCCGGCGCCTTAGCAGAAAATTCGTCTATAACAATTAACTGCAGGGTAGTGGTGTCTCCAAAATCATATTCGTACATGAGTTTCATGCCTGGTTCCAGAATGTCCCCGGCTTTTGAGTCCATGATCTCTTCGATTTCAGATTCGAATTCACCGGCACTTAGCATCCCTCGAGATCTTGGTTGTTTGGGATCACTAAATTTACTCATGTGCCCGCAGCATTCCAGCCATATGGCGCGCAGGAAGTAATCTATATCGCTCATTAGCGCTGCTCCATCCACCCATAAGTTTAAAAAATAGAGATCACCATAACGGGGATCATCGCAGATTCTAATGTGCAATGAAAGCCCTGTATTCTGGTTTTTATTTTCTTTCGTTAAATGTGAATTCAGATGCTTGGATATCCCGGCCTTTGTAAACTCCGCATTACAAAAGAAACATGTGCCGACAGATTTGAATGTTGGCATAAAAAAGCGATTTAGGATAGAAAGTGTAATATACAGCAGTTCTTTAAAATCCTGCAAGCGGTAGTAACGAAAATATTGTTACCCGACGACTGAAGAGGTGGAGTGCTTTTGCCTTCCCAAAACCATTTAATAGCTGTGCAAAAAGGGGCGATGATTCCAGCATATTACCCTTCAACCAGCCTAAACCAGTTCTTGCAAAAATTTGTAGCCTTAGTGTAAACTAAGATTCGGATGCGAAATGTTTAGTTCCCGCCAATTGACCCAATTGGAAGTAGGAAAAATAATATTTGACGTTTTTCCGGAGAATGGGTGATTTTTTGTCGTTGGTTGGTATTAATGTGTATTATCCAGCTAAAAAAAGCAAAAAATGAAGAAATCGAAATTGATCTTTGCCACATTACTATTGGCAACAAGTCTTGGTAGTTATGCTCAACTGCCACATCACACCAAAAGTCCCAAATTGATAGCCGTTGTAAACACAGCAACATGGTGTAGCGTTTGCAAGGAAAATGCCACACGTTTCAGTACGTTGTTGATGCCGTACTCAAATAAGGGGGTGAACATTTACATGAACGACTTGTCCAACGAAAAAACAAAGGATGCCTCAAAGCAAGAGCTTGAAAAGGATCATGTTTATGATGCTGTAATTTCCATACCCAGGAAAGGGATGGATAAGGCATTGCAAGCCTGCCGGCTTGTAAAAGACAAGCATCAAACAACTGATGTATCCGGGGTGGTAACGTTCATTGATCCGCGCACGCACAAACAACTCAAACAAATGAGTATCGCAGCACCCGATACTGAAATGAACAATGTAATTAATCAATTTTTAAACTAAACGAAGTGAAAAAACGGACTAAAATTATTCTTTGCTTAGTATCGGTTATGCTAACCGCCATCTGTGTCTATCACTTTTTTGGTTAACAGAACTAAAATTTAACTCATGAAGGAATCAAAAAATATATGGGGCATTAGAGAATTCGATGGAGATGGGATTAGTTGCCCGGTAGTACCCGCGAACCTTCCCTTTCAAAAGCGAATATTGCTAACATTTTTTCGGTTTGGCGTATGTCCTATGTGTGTAACAATGAGCCTGACTTACAAGGTGGGGCAATGGCTCGGGTTCAAAAAGGTCACCACTAAAATGGGTGAATAGAGGATGTGTACAGAGAAGATGCCAGAATAAAGGCATCTTCTCTATACATTTATTGAATTAAGAGTATCACAGAATAAAATCATGAAAATTGCTTGGTAACATTCAATTTTCAATTACCAATATACAGGACCAATGAACATCAAAAACCAATCGGACCTCCAAACGTTTAACGGACTTAAAGCCAATGATAATGGTGCTTATACGATCTTGTATACTTTTCATTATCCTTCAGTCAGGAATTTCATCGTCAAGAACAGCGGATGTGAGGATGACGCAAAAGATATTTTTCAGGAAACGTTATTGGTGCTATTGGAAAAGGTTCCCAAAGATGATTTTAACCTGACATCATCTTTAAAGACATACATTTTTGCCATCAGTAGTAATCTATGGCTAAAGAGGTTGAGGGATGCCAACAAGATCGTAAAAACAGAGATCGATATTTATGAACAATACTTGGCCGACTATGAGGAAGCAGAGCAAGCAAAAAATGAGAAAAACACGAACAAAGCGCTAAGTGTGTTCCGTAGCATTACTGAGAAATGTGTGCTGCTACTACGTGCAATTTTTTATAACGGAAAGGATATCGACACTATCACCAAGGAGTTCGGTTATACGAACAAGCACAATGCCCAGAACCAGAAATTTAAATGCCTGGAGCAGGCCCGCAGAGGAGCTGATAACCTAACCTCATGATCACCTCCATAACTGGTTTGACCGAATCTGCCAGACCAGAAATATTGCAAGCATACATTCCTGAGTTTATACCCTTGAGTGTTTCTTTATAAAATCCGTTTTATAGGGTAATTACCACATTTCCAGTTTTTTGCCCGGTTTCAACATATTTGTATGCATCCACGATCTCTTCTAATGGGTAGCGTCGGTCAATAACAGGTTTGTACTTGCCTGTGGCCACCAAATCCTTTAAAAAGACAACTTCTTCCTTACTAATTGTTGGAATTGGGAATAGCACTTTTTTACCCCCAAGATATGGTGTAATAAGTGCCAGAAGTGGGTTTTGAGACATGTAACCCAGCTCGGTCTACATATAGATTCCGCCCTTTTTAAGTATTGGTTTGCATTTTCCAAACGAACTCTTACCAACAGCGTCAAATACGACATCAAACGACTCCTTTAATTGAGTGAAGTCTTCTTTCTTATAATCGATTACTTTATCTGCGCCAAGCGATTTTACCAGGTCTACATTCTTCGTGTCGCAAACTGCAGTAACGGTAGCTCCCAAATTTTTCACCAATTGAACTGCAGCTGAACCGATTGCACCGGTGGCACCGTTTATTAATATGTTTTGTCCTTTGGTAATTTTTGCCGCTCTTATGTCGCAGAGCGCATAATGGGCTCCTTCTGTAATTGGTGCGGCTTCTTCATAAGTCACGTTGGCCGGAATGGTAGTTATGCAATCCTCAGCGCCCATTACTTTATATGCAGCATGTGCACCAAACTTTTTGTCGTCATAACCAAAGACCTTATCACCGGGTTTGAAAGTGTTTACGTTTTTGCCCACTGCTTCAATTTGCCCGGCAAACTCGTTTCCTAGTATTTTATTTTTGGGGTAAACAAGCCCGGCAAAAAAACGCACGATAAAATATTCAGCACTCCTAAAGCCACAATCGGTGCGGTTTACCGTTGATGCATGAATCTTTATCAATACCTCATTATCTTTCGGGACCGGTTTTTCTATATCACTAAGTTGCACTACATCGGGAGGACCGTATTTTGTATAAATTATTGCTTTCATGTGGAATGATCTGGTTTGTTAACGCTGTGTAATGACGTTCAGGCGATTGCATAAACGCCTGTAGCACAAAGGTTCGAACTTACAGGCATCAAACCTAAGATCTTTACCATTAATTACTCATCTAAAATGTTAATGAACTAATTATAATTTTTTTACAGTTTTTAATGTGCCAACTTTGCAGTGTTAGGAACATTGCCAAAATAAGTTTCACAAGTTAGGCGAAGTTATTATTTGTTTTTTCAAGGCGCAAAATCTGCGAATATGGTAATATTTAAAGACTTTTGCAACGCAGAAAAGGCGAATAAGAACTTTGCATAACGTGGAAGATATTTTGGCAACGTTCCATAATCCTTTCAGCGGGCAAATTTGCGTGATCGGTTTGCCCACTTTATTTAACGCACGTGTAAATACTTTTCTGTAAGATGTTAATCAAGAAGAAAGTAGTTGTCGTCGGTGGCGGGTTTGCAGGTATCCAACTAGTACAGCAATTAGACGCTAAGTTATTCGATGTTTTGCTGATCGATAAAATTAACCACCACCAGTTCCAGCCATTGTTTTATCAGGTGGCCACCTCACAAATAGAACCTTCCAGCATTTCGTTCCCCTTCAGGCATATTTTTAAACATAAAGACAATGTCCAGATTCGCCTTGCAGAAGTTTTGAATGTTGACGTAGCCAGTAATAAGCTGAGCACCACCATAGGCGATTTTGATTACGATTACCTGGCCATTGCTACGGGATGTAAAACAAATTTCTTTGGTAATGCAGAAATAGGCAAGTACGCGCTTACTCTAAAAACTACCTATGATGCGATTACCGTTCGTAACCATATTCTGCAAAACTTCGAGAACGTTCTATCTGCTACCGAAGAGGAGAAAGAAAGCCTGCTGAACATTGTAATAGTAGGCGCAGGCCCAACCGGGGTTGAGCTTTCCGGTTCATTTGCCGAAATAAAGAAGCATATTTTACCAAAGGATTATCCCGGTATTGATTTTTCAAGGTTGCGGGTGATTCTTGTAGAAGGCAGCAAGCACACACTCAATAATATGAGCGAAAATTCGAAAGCCGCATCCGAAAAATACCTCAGGGAAATGGGTGTGGAGTTACTAACAGAGACCTTTGTCAGTAATTATGACGGCAAGGTGCTCACTTTCAAGGACGGCAAAACAATTAAAACCGGGACAGTGATATGGGCGGCAGGAGTTACTCCCAACACCCTTGAAGGCTTGCCAAAGCAATGGTTCACGCCCGGTAACAGATTAAAGGTGGACAGGCAGAACAAGGCAATAGAGAGTAGTAATATTTTCGCTCTGGGCGACATTGCCTATATGGAGACGCCCAAGTACCCCAAGGGACACCCACAATTAGCAAATGTTGCGATTAACCAGGCCAAAACTTTAGCGAAGAATTTAAGACGAATAGTACAAGGTAAGCCAGTAACGGATTATGAATATGTCGATCTCGGCTCTATGGCTACCGTGGGCACCAATAAAGCCGTTGTTGACCTCTCTTTCATGAAAATTAGGGGCTACCTGGCTTGGCTGATCTGGATGTTCCTGCACCTGATGCTGATATTGAGTGTAAAAAACAAACTGATCATTTTTATCAACTGGGCATGGGCCTACATCACAAAAAACACCTCGCTTAGGTTGATACTGACACCAGGTAAAGTAAAGTGAAAATTCTCGTCCGCGTTTGTAACGCGGATGCCACGGCAGGGCGTTTGTAACGCCCGCGCCGACGGCTTTATTTTCTACAGCAATCCTATCTCCCCACCACAAAACTCCCCGTACAAACCACCCCTCCAGCGAAAATCCTTACATAGTAATACCCATCATTTATCGCACGATCTAGCTGAACAGGTACCTCGAATTTTCCATTGATAACCGAGCCGGTTCCCGTTTTAACCATGCGCCCTATTACATCCCTTACTTCAAAAGTCAGGTCTCCTGTACTCCCACTGCTGACATTGCCTGCAATAGTGAAATTGCCATCATTAGGATTGGGG
>CANCOG010000242.1 GCA_947379685.1 Flavipsychrobacter stenotrophus
GTAAAGTGCCTCCAAAATAGCGCACTACTACCACCAGTACATTGGTCAGTCCCATGCTGTCAATCTGCCCCAGCATGGGCTTACCTGCACTGCCAGAGGGCTCTCCATCATCATTTGCACGATGCTGACTGCCATCAATGCCGATACGCCAGGCATAGCAATGGTGAACTGCCTTGGGGTGCTCCTTCTTTAACGCCTGCAATCGTTCCTTCACATCCCGAACAGTAGCAATTTGGTAGGCATAGGCCAAGAATTTACTGCCCCGGTCGCGAAAATCACCCGTACCTGCAGCCCCAATGGTGCTGTATTTAAATACTTCGTCCATGAACGGGTAAAAGTAAAAAATTAAAAACTACAAATGGAGATGACAGAAAACCAAAGGTCTTTAACTAAGGAAAGATTCTCTTGGCGGCTTTGCCTCGCAGAGACGGAGCATGGGTTGAAAAAACAAGGACTTGCGTCTTTGCGGCCTACACTCGTCCTCGTTTGTAACGAGGATGCCACGGCAGGGCGTTTGTAACGCCCGTCACCACCCACGTCCACTATGCCAAGAGCCAAGGGCAGGTGTGAGGACTTAATGCTGGTTAAACAACAATTCGCAAGAACAGAAAACCCAGGCATCTTTACCTGGCATCAGTAACAACATCACCTATCCCCATAAGCAATTAGCAGGATAGCGATAACCGCCAGAACCAAACCCGCAATACGGGTTGCATTTACCTTTTCCCTAAAAACAACCAACGCCGTAACTGCCGATGCCACAAGAATCCCAATGTTAATGACAGGTATAGCCGCCGAACTCTGCAACACATTGCTGTTCAACGCCTTTATCAAAAAGAAAATGGAAAAATAATTAGGCACACCAACACAAATACCTGCAATAATATTACGCGCTTTTAGCTCTATCTTTTTCGTCAAAACCAACACAGTCACCAGCAGCACGCCAATAGCGCCTGCCGTGGCGAAACAGGTAATAGTATAGGTTGCCTGCACTGCTTCCCCCGAAAGAAAATTACGCTGTACAAAATTAACCAGCGTATCCAGCAACCCGCTACCAGCAAACAAAAGCATAGGCCAGAAAAGCTTTTGTGATTTGCCATTTTCCTCCTTTACCCTGGTCGTCAAATATACGGCCGGCAATGCCAACAATACTCCCAGCACCTTTACTATGCCAATCCCCTCATGCAATAAAAAAACAGAGAACAACACTGGTATTACCAGCGACAACTTATTAGCGATAGTACTGGTGGTGATCCCATCTATGCGCATGCAATAGGCCAGCAGATTGAAAATACTGATGAACCCCGCCCCCATCAGCAACGCCCAGGGAAACCAGGGCTGGTGCACTGTTTCCAGCTGCAAGGGGAAATGGCCCATAAACAAACTCCCGGTAATAACACATACAAAGTAATTGACCACGATTGCCTGTAAGGCGTCTATCTTAAACCGGGGAAATAATTTGAACGGAACCGAAATGACAACATTAAGCAATATGGTGGCGACGAGGTAGAACATTCTTAATTAAGTAAGCGATCAAAAGTAGGGAATTATACTTACGAAGGCATAAACTTATACTTTTTGAAATAAAATGACACGGTCATTGCGAGGCACGAAGCAACCTTACAAACCACTGATAATGAAGCAAGTAACAGTTTCCTGCAATTGGGTTTGTGCGCGTTATTTAGCAACGGATCAGAAAAAAAATATCGGCCTAAGCATCACAACTCCATCCCCTCAACATACTGGTACGCACTCCCCCGCCGAACAAATACCTGCAAGTTATCTTCCGCCAATGTCGTTGAAAATGCGTGAGTGGCATCCGTCAATCCAGGTGCCGCTACCCCACCACCCAAGTCCACCGCCCCGGTAAATATCCTGGCTTCATCCCAAAGACCCGCAGCAATAAAACTATTCAGTAATTGCGCTCCCCCCTCAACAATAACAGACAAAATGTTATGCTCATGTAATTTACCCATTAATTGCTGCAACATTCCAGCCCCAAAGTTGAGCTGAACATAGCTTAGTCCCTTCCCCGGCAAATCATATTCTTCATTCACTATCCAGGTTGGCGCATCTATATTCATCACGTGATGGAACCTGGGCACCATCATGTTCCTGTCCAATACTAGGCGCAAAGGCTGCTTCCCTTCCCACAACCTTGCTGTAAGGGATGGATTATCATTAATTGCTGTGGTAGTACCCACCATAATCGCAGCCTCTTCCGTGCGCCACTTGTGCACCAGCTGCTGACTGCCATTATTGGTGATCTGAAACCGGCTACTGTCAGCAGGCGCGATATAGCCGTCGCGGGTCTCCGCCCATTTCAGTATAATGTAAGGTCTGCTCTGTGTATGGAAGCAGAAAAAACGCCTGTTTACCCAGAGCCCGGCTTTTTCTGAAATACCAGTTTGTGTAACAATTCCGGCTTCATTTAAAATTTCTATCCCCTTCCCGCTCACCAGCGCAAACGGATCTCTGTTACAGATAACTACGCTTTTCACTGCTTCCTTAACAAGCCGCAACGCACAGGCTGGTGTCTTTCCCTGGTGCGCGCAAGGCTCCAGGTTTACATACATGGTGCATTCCGGAATCAAATGCTTGTCTCCATCCAACACTCGCTCCAGGCAATCAACTTCTGCATGTGGACCACCATATTGCCGATGCCACCCTTCTGAAATGATCCTGCCATTATGAACCAGCACAGCACCTACCATCGGGTTAGGAGCCGTAAACCCTTTAGCCTTTTGAGCCAGCTCCAGGCAACGTTTTATCAATAATTCATCAGTCATTCCAGATGTGAAATTAAGTAAACTAAACGTTTGCACACTACGCTCCGCTCAACATCAACACCAATAATGTCAACGCAACCCCAACTAAAAACACCGGCACCGGCGAATACAGCCATGTAGGTTCAATATACCTTATCCTGACAAGCCCAATCAATTCCTTGTATTTTGCCTCAAGTTGAATCTTCCTATCCTCCTTTACTGGTAGCATTTTTGCATTTGCAAGGAGTTCTATTCCTGCTTCCCTATTGCCCCGGTTGAACAAGACAACAGAAAGCCTCAGTATCTCGAACGCATATCTGTCCAGGAAAGCCCTGAATCTTTCAACAGGGAGGCACGACAAAAGCCAGATTATATCATAACCACAACATCTATAGACTGCATCTTTTTCCAGAACCTTCACCGTGAGTAAGGCCTTTAAGTCATGATATAAGCCGTCCACGTAATATTCCACACCAAGCCACGCTTCGGAGGTTGCATTCTTGTCCATCAACAAAGGGTTAGCCATTAATGTTTCAAATGCCCGGCCCCTTTCCTGTCTGAACATACGGACAGTAGCCGCTCTAAATGCCGCGCAAAAATAGGGACTTAACCACTCCATAAATCCCGGCGGCAACTTGCTGGTTTCAAGAATGAATCGTTCCCCTCGCGCAATGTCTCCGTGTTCCAGAAAGTGCCTCAATACCTCATCTGATGCCACCAATGCATGATAGCTTAGATCATCTTTATGAAGTAATCGGTCGAATAGGGTTACTACATCATTACGGGTCAACACATGCCCTGCTAAGTCAATTGTGGTAGAACCTGTCAATTCAAATTCAGCGAGCATCTTTTGCTGCGCCAGTTTTAAGTCCCTGACTGTAACTGATTCAATTGCTGCAGAAGGCAAAAAAGAGGCCGGAGAAATGTAGCGCATCGTGTTGAATAATTTGGCCAGCAATCAATTACAGGTAGCTAATCTGAAAATAATATAAGCCGCAAATATGATCACACGTATGTACAACATGGTACTGTCCTTATTTTCCGCCTTTTTCCTGTTCTTGAGAATGCCCTGCATTTCCTTTTCCTTGGCCTCGAGACCTTCCATAACGTGGTCACTTACCTTCAACGACTTTGCATAGCCCATCAGCTCAAAGGCCGAATCCCTTTTGAGGGTGTTAAATTGCTTTATAGCCATCTGCATCACTTCAAATGCATAATGATCGAGTAGGTAATCGAATCGCTGGCGTGGCAGGTTGCACAATAACCAAATGAAATTATAACCTCCATACTTGATCACCTGGTCCTGGCTCTGATACTTTGCACCGGTGATCTCCTGTAGTTGTTGCAACATCAGCTGCATATATTGTTCTACTCCCGACCACGCATTCCATTCATCGGCCGGCGTCATATACCACGGAGCGACAGCCAGCGTTTCAAATTCTTCAGGCTTAACAGTCCTGAACATGCGCACGGTAGCCTTACCAAATGCCCAACTAAACGACGGACTGATCCACTCTACAAACTCAGGAGTCAATTTTTCTTCCGGCAAAGAAAAGGTTTGCCCTTTAGCTATTTCGTGCGTTTCCAGAAAATGCAGCAAAACAGGGTCCGAAGCAATCAACCCGTGATAGGCCAGATCATTTGCCTGCCCCAGTTGGTCAAATAATTTCAGCACATCGTTCCTGCTCATCTCCCTTCCGCCAACCGGCACAGTAGTGGTACCCGACAGCTCGAATTCAGCAAGCAACTTTTGCTTTGCCAGCTTCAGGTCCTTAGGTGTAATTTCACCATCCAAACCAGGTGGCAAAAAAGTAATGGGAGAGACGTACTGCATAAAATCCGGGTATTATTTTTTCGAAAGATATTACGATTGACAGGATTTTCAAAGGGAATTATTCATGATCAGCAAGCCCGCCTTGGCTTTTAGCAAAGTGCTTGAACTCAGCTGAGACCGGAACTTTTTCATTGGTATTAAAATCGAACATCACAATAACGTCATGCGCTTCAGCCGCTATTTTGCCCTCCTCATTGAGTATCTGGTGGTGAATGCCAAAACTGGTATTTTTGATGAATTCCACCCTCGATGCAACAACAATATTACCCGGATAGAACAGCGGCTCCTTAAAATGACATCCCGTTGAAAGCAATATTGGCCCTATCCTTGTCGTTCCAAAATCCTCCGCAAGCCGGCACACCTCCCAGCAATGCACCCGCGACGCCTGTATATACTTGAAGTAAGCAACATTGTTCACATGCCCGAACAAATCCATTTCACTCCAGTCTATCCGGAGTGGCAACTTTATAGGAAACTCGTGTATCATTAGTGATGAATTATTTCAAAAATAAGGAAAAATCACCGCCACGGCCCAATCCTACACCTGATGATCGCTCGACTCCACTCGTCCGCGTTTGTAACGCGGATGCCACGGCAGAGCGTTTGTAACGCCCGTCACAACCAAATATTTGCCCTCAAAACACCCTCTGCGCACTCTGCCCAACTCAAAAAAACTCCGCGAAACTCTGCGCCTAACTCCGCACTACTCTGCGGTAAAATTCAAAACACCCTCTGCTACTTTGTGGTTAAATTCAAAACCCTCCCCTACATAAACAAATACATCAATCGCAACGACCACAAATTATTATACAACGGTCCACGCGAAATATCGGCCACCTGCGCCCTTATGGGCACAACCGAATACTGGAAACGGAGATTAAAAAACAACCCTTTATACAAACGCAAGGTTCCACCCGCAATCACATTAATGTCGCTCTTATTAAACGGGTGTTTATCCTGGTCATAGGCAAGGGCAGGATATGCAGTTACATATTCATTACTACGCGAAAGCTGCGAATAGGACGCACCAAAGCTCAAATGACTTCTATGTTTATCGAAAAAATTGATCATTACAGGAACCTCGGCGTAATTGAGGTCAATACCATACTTCATTATGGTCAACCCTGAAGGGAGCATCTCAGCCTTGGCGGCCACACTCCCCTTTTGCGAGTAAAGCAATTCAAGGCTACCTATAGCTTTCTTGTACAACTTCATGTAGACAACCGCCCCGGTTGTAATGCCCTTCTTGTTGTAACCGGCAAAATTATCCCCATCAACCTGGCAAAGGTTACCCCCCAGAATAACACCGCCGTAAAAGGTCCTGTTCTCAAACATTTCCTCCTCCTGTGCACGCACAACCCCTCCATTCAAGCCGAATAAAACAGCCACCAAAATCAACCAATACACATTCACATTTTTCCAGAAAGAGAGTTTCAATATTCGCATGCCATAACAAAAGTACCTGATTTCCCAATTCATAAGAACGCAGACTCTGGGATAGACTAACGAATACTCGAAAAATCAGGCAGTTATCTTTAAATTTACATAGATTGCGCAATAACAATTAATGGCCCGCCCCACGACCACTGATAAAAGGGGACAATGCATACTATGCCAATAAAAAAATATACCGCATCAAGAGTTTCAGAAGGAAATCGACTGTTCCCTGCAGAAATTCATATCGAAGAATCTGAGGTCATGCTTAAATTCCCAGGCCTTTTCAGTGGAAAATCAAGGCATATTGTGTATCAACAAATTGAAGGTGTAAATATTGACACCCCAATGATTGGATATTCTACAATAACATTTGTTGTCGGAGGTGAAAAACTTATTGGACACGGATTTGCAAAAAGTGAAGTCGAAGACATAAAGCAAATTTGTTCTGAGAAAATTTTGGCAAATAGCCCTCGAAGTCAAACAGAACTTATTGCAAACGCGATTTCGACAGCAGCGGGCAATCCTAAAAACACCGTGCAAATCAGTATTGCAGACGAACTAAAAAAAATGAAAGAGCTGCTCGATGCCGGAATAATCACACAACAAGAATTTGATAAACTAAAAGCAAAACTTTTAAACAGCTAGGTAGATGTATTTTTAATCTCGTCCGCGTTTGTAACGCGGATGCCGCTGCAGGGCGTTTGTAACGCCCGTCACAACTAAAGACCTTTCCTCAATACCCCCTCCGCGCACTAAGCAAAACTCCAAAAAAAACTCCGCGAAACTCTGCGGTTAATTTTCAGGAGCCCGGCAAAACACCCTCTGCGGCTAAATTCAAAACACCAGTAAATACTCACCACCCAAACGGATTAGCCGCAGCAGTTTGAAACTCCTGCCAAACCTCTGCAACAACCTCTGCGGCTGGTTTAATTTCTTTTATAATACTGCTTACCTGGCCTATTTCCAGTTCGCCCTCAGTCATATCGCCTTCAAACATCCCCTGCTTTGCACGCGCACGTCCCAGCAATTCCTTCATGCCTTCCACGTCGGTGCAATTATGTTCCGCCGCTTCCACCTGCTTGTAAAATTCATTCTTGATCAACCTGACCGGAGTAAGTTGCTTGAGCGTGACTATAGTATCCCCCTCGTTTGCAGCAACCACTGCTTCTTTAAATAACTGGTGACTAGAAGCCTCCGGGGTGCAGACAAACCTGCTTCCCATCTGCACACCTTCCGCACCCAGTGCCATCATCGCAAACATAGCCCTGCCGGTACCAATACCACCCGCCGCAATCAATGGAATGCTGATCGCCTGGCGCACGGCCGGTATCAGGCAAAGTGTCGTCGTTTCCTCGCGGCCATTGTGCCCGCCGGCTTCAAAACCCTCCGCAACCACCGCATCAACACCAGCCTCTTCACACTTCTTGGCAAACTTGGCACTCGACACCACGTGCACAACGGTAAT
>CANCOG010000243.1 GCA_947379685.1 Flavipsychrobacter stenotrophus
GTACTTCATAATAGTTCCGATTGGATCAACATTAACTACATGCATAAAAATATATAATCATTTAATAGAAAACAAGATTAATAATAAAAATATATGTCAGCCATTTTTAAACATTGTACTGGTCGCTGACTCACAAATAGAGCATTCACACAATGTAAAAATACACCCGATATTTAAGCAGTTTGGTTGGCAGAGCATTGATAAGGCGAACAAAATTATTACAGTAAAGGTTCTATCTTCAAAAATAGAAAGGAAACGAAAGGTGAAATCCCCAGAAATTGTAAGTCAAAAATATTTCATTGAATTGAATACTAAATGGCATTTAACTCACGACTGTGTTCTTTGTTTTCCAAAAATGAAACCAGAGGAAGAACTGCCGTTAATTGAAACGGACAGAGCATCAATAATCCCACAATTAATTTTATCCAATCAATTTCCTTTTACAGGAGAAGAAATTGATTCAGAGCAAAAAATAAAATTCATCCTTCAACCTGATTATTATTATTATGGACACCAGAAGTTTCGAGGAACAGAACACATCCATTTCATAAACCCAAGTGAATTCCTCCATAAACACAAATCAAAAATCATAAAATGGTTGGAAAATATTAGAAATGACAGAGGATGGAGCGCAAAGCACAATTATAAAAAGGTCATATTGCTAACTCCTGAAGGTAATCTAAATTCAAATTTTGCAGGCATCGTAAATGAAATTCTTTTCGACGACAAAGCCAATATTATACAATACGATACAAGAAATGATTTCATACAGAATTTTGTTAATTTATATTATAAAATAATAAATGACGCAGATTATATATATTATGTTGACGATAACATATACACCGGAAAAACATTTAGGTCTTCAAATATTTTCGTTAAGCAATGTAAATCAAACTTGACAAATACGAAGAGCGGTTTTGATGGCGTGATATCAATGATCATTAGAACAGATGATTTTTCTATAAGTTCGATGAGAAAGGAATTAGTTGATCCAACTACTGAAATAGATAAAGGAAAAAAAATATTAGCATTTGTTTATTTAAGGGCTCCCGCACTAAAAACGAACCATTTAGAATGCCCAATATGTAAGCGCCAAAATACATATCAGGACATTGCAAATTCATGTAGCTTTAATAGCTTAACCGTCCTCTTTTTAGAAAAAAGAAACCAGCTTAAGCTAATAGAAATTCTACCGGAACAAAAAAAGACGCATCTCCAATCTTATATAGAACTATCACCTGTCATAATAAAACAAGTAACAGGAGCTGTATCTATGTATCTACTTGACCTCCAACGAACAGATCAGCAATCAGCACGATACGAACTAACTTCAAGTATCCACAAAATTCTATATAAAAATACCAAGGCAACAAAATCAGATCTACAAAAAATATCATTTATAAATAAATATAAAAATATAATTCAATTACACATTTCGGATATTCTATTCGACATGTGTAGTAAGCCGGAAAATATTGAGCGGTTTTTCATATCAAAACAATCAATTCTCGATCTGACCAACGAAACGTACATCGCACTTAATGACTTAACTCTTGAAACCGGAGACAAAGTCAAAGCTTTTTTTTCGTTCCGAGAATGCAAAGAAAATATCATAAAAATACTTTCGCTTCCGCCTTTTACTTATTATTCCGTAATAAAAACAGCTATCATTCGTTGGATGATTTCTGAAGCAAATGAAATACTCAAAGAAGATACAGACAATAGGATTCTAATTCGTGGTTTTTCCGAATACAGATATTTGAAACTAATTCTTAAAAGACTATCATTGCTGCAATCAAATTACATCATAAGAAAAGATACTCTAGAAAAAATATCGATTGTATTTAGAATCGGGCAAAGCAAAGTATTAAGCATAATAAACATAACTAAAAAAACAATAGACATACTAAATGAAATTAAAAATACATTAGATGATGATGATAGTACATATATAGAGCAACTACTACATAATTTAACAGAAAAATCTAGGACAATTGAAAACTACCCAAATTTCATAGGGGCGTGTGTAAAGGAAGTATTGCATTCAAACGAATTTAAATCAGTCTTTCTGGAAAACAATGTAAAGCAATATTACTCTGATGACATTGAGATAATAAATTCGAATCCAGACTTCCACCACCTAATCCGATTTATAAAAATAGAAAACACATCTATATTTATGAATTACAATACCTACCTTCTAAATTACGTTAGGACAAAAACAGATCTTCATAATATTTTAATCGATGAAAACAGCACTAATATGGCCATGCAACTTAATCAGATGCTTGGTCACAGTTCCGTACGAGGACGAGACTACGAAATCGAATTGTATACCAACTACATTGCTCTTTACAGATTCTTGAACTCAATAACAAATGAGACACAGCAGATATCTGGCTTGGACATAAAAAAGAGAATTTTCGAACTTTTTCCTCTGATTCAGAACTTATTTGGATTAGACAAAAACAGTGAAATTTCAATAAGCATCAATATTAAACACGAAAAAAACAGCCTATATTCCCTTGACAATAGAAAAAAAATATCCTTCGAACTAGATAATAACAGCTTCATTCGAGCATTTTCTGATGGAATTTCGTCACTGCCAAACGGGCCTAACCAAACCATTATTGAATACATTCTTCATAAGCACAAATACGAAACAATTATAAAAGATCTATTTCACAAAAAAAAGCTAATCGACGATATCGAGGGCTATTCTGAATTTAATAAAAAGGAATACAATCGCCTGCTCTTCTTTAATATATCCGACATATTCACCACTGAACACAACCAACATATTAGCAACGAAACCCAAGCCGTAATATGCATCGCGACCCCAGGTTCTGAAAACGTTTCCGATTTTTTCGATTGCAACAAAATTCGATATCTATTGCTAATAAAATCAATGCTTTCAAAGTTTATTAAGATCAATGTCGAAAACGACATTTTTGTATCATTTATTCAAGATGAAAGAAAAAAAATCATAGAGAGCATAATTCGGCATGGAAATACGAAGTTCAATGACGTTTTAGTTGACAAAATCCGAACCCTAAAAATAGATGGTGAAAAGATAACAGAACTAAAATTTTGGATTGCGTTGTCTCAGCAGCGTGAAACAATAAATAACTTCATAAAATATGCGGAAGATAACGTAAAAATTCAAACTGAATTATTAACTCCTTCAGATTTGTGTGACATCATGAAGGTCGCTATGAACGAAGTATTTAGTTCCGATATTTATGAATCAGATTCAAGTTGGACAAAACTCACACCGGAAGAAATAACTAGATTTAATGTCGAAATATGCTCCATAAAACAACAAGTATTCAAAATAGAAAGTGTTTCCATATTTATAAGCTATATTTTTGCTGAAGTATTTAGTAATATTAAAAAGCACAGCGGCTGGTTTCTAAACAACTGTAACGAAGCAAAAATTCTATCGATAACTGTTGTAGAGGAACAGGGCATCCTACATATCGCCATTGAAAACAATATTGTGGATTTCAAAAAAAAATATCAGAACCAAATAAAACATGATGGTTTAAATTTAATAAAAACCATTTATAAGAACATTTTCAGCATCACTCTAGATGACAATTTCGCATATCTGGACGAAACCAATACAAAATTTAAAATTGACGTTGTATTTAAATCAATATAAATATGAGCAAGCAAGTCGTAGTTTTCGAAAATGACTATAAAGATTTTAGAACGATATACAATTCCATGTCTAGCATTGGAACAGAGACCCGTGTCTTTCCAAAAGTAATGACCGACAAAGATGAAGAAAAGAGAAATTTTTACGATTTTGTTTCGCTGTTTCAGAAATATGCACTAGGAATCAAAAGCAATAAACTTGACCGCCAATTAGAATCAGAACTTTCAAATCTAATTCCCAAGTCTCCTGATTTATTCATATTGGACATGGCTTTGCTCGAACCTAATGGTCTAAAGTTTAACAATCTTGATAACTCTGGCTGTATTATTCGAAACAGTTTTTTGAAGCCTAATTTTCAAAAGGCCCCAGTACTTTGGATAAGCAGTTACGACAAGGAAATTATCCAAAATTTTGGATGCTATAATTTCGAAACCGATAACTTTATAAATAAGGACATATTGAGCATATACATCGATTCGAAAATTAAATTTCTAGATACGTACATAAGAAGTATGTAGATTCAACAATTGTTTCGTATATTGCCCTAGATATAATATTTTATTAAAAATGAATGATGTTCTGACAAAGTTGTGGTTAGCCTTAAAAAGCCTTTTCAATGATGTCCTAACCGGTATTATTGAGACAATTATAAAGCCAATATTGTTGATAAAATATTTTATAAAATCTATTTTTGCAATATTATTTATCATGGCAGGTTACTCCCTTTTTAAGCTATCATATGCGGGCTTGCACATGATAATAAACGATATAAATTCAGCCAGAGCAGATGAAATAAATGAAAAAAAAATCATAAAAGGAATAGAATTAATCTTTATTTCGCCAATCCCCCTGCTTATTATCTCCTCTTTCAAAAAATATTATGACAACATAATAAGTTTAACTATATCAAAAAAAGAATCTGCGGATCCGTACCTTGAAAAAAGCAGATTCGCTGCGTTGAAAGATCTAACGCTGGTAAAGTACCTATTTGTTTCAATATTAATATCGACGATATTCACCATCATTATTGAGGTTCTATTTTCGTTGAATGAGGAGTCTGAAATTAATCAAAGTTACAGCGAAACTCTTTCTAGAAATTTTCCAGCCTTAAGCATATCATTCTTAGTTCTTATATTTTTAATCGTATACATAAAAGTACTAGGAAAGCACCTTCCAAACGAACCTACTTCTAACCATATTGATTAACGTCAGACACCAAATACCCACAGTAAAATTCACTAATCCATCCCCTTCAACTCCCGCTCAGCCTCCTTAACCCCCTTCTCTGCCTGAACCGTTACCTGCATCTCACTTTCCTGTATCAGGTTCATTAGCCCTGTAAAAGTGCCCTTGAGCCGTTTTAAGGCTTCTAATTTGGGGCCTGCAGGACCAGCGCCCAGCATCTTGTCTATTTGTAAAACATTTTGATAGCAACGCAACGACAATTCATGCTGCTTTTGCCAAACTGCCGGTGATGTTTTTACCCTCGGGTCCATTTTTATGACCAATGGCTGGGTGTAGCTCTTGCCATTTACAGTAAGCTTAACAGTATATGTTCCCGGCATTACCCAAGGCGATGATAGATTTGGTGCAGTTTGTCCGTAAATGGCAGCAATCGGGTACCCGGTTTGCATACTCAGCGGCGCGTAATGCATGTCCCATTCGAAACGGTGCGCTCCTTTTTTTGCTGAAAGAATTTTCTGAGGTCGTATCCAGTACAAAGGAATGTTCACCGCGGGAATGGTGTATTCTGTATCCGTGCTTTTGTAAGTTCTTACGACCTTGCCGTGGGCGTCCGTTATTTCCAGCGAAACGAGTCCTGAGGCATTGTCTTCGAGGTAGTAGTCAATTATGGCACCATCGGGCGGGTTTTGCCCAGCTGGTTCTTCCTGGGGCAATGGCGTGTCGGTATTTAAATTCCAGCGAACCCGATAGGCCATTCCTGTTGGATAGAGGGCGGTTTTATTCGCACCTTTTGTCCTGGCGATCTCACGGAGGGAGGTAATATCATCGAGTATCCAGAATGAACGCCCGTGGGTACCGACCACCAGATCATTATCCTTTATGACCAGATCACGGATTGACGTTGCAGGCATATTCAGTCGGAGTGATTGCCAATGATCTCCGTCATCGAAAGAAACATATACCGCCCGTTCAGATCCGGCAAAAAGAAGTCCCTTGCATTTAGGATCTTCGCGCACCGCATTAATCGGGTCATCAGGTAAACCATTAGTTATTTTCTCCCAAGTTTTACCGTCGTTATGTGTCCGGTAAATGTAAGGGTGCATATCATCTAACCTGATTCGATTTACGGCCATGTATGCAGAACGATCATCTGAATGACCAGCATCTATCAGAGAAACCTTGCTCCAGCTGGAGAGTTCGGCCGGTGTGACGTTCTTCCAGTTTTTACCTCCATCGTGGGTGAGGTGCACCAATCCATCATCTGTACCCGCCCAAATAGTATTGATGTTTTTATGAGATGGAGCGAGGGTATAAACAACACCACGTTGTGGCATAGATTTCATTTTTTCATCGCGGTAAATGCCAATGCACTCCGGCACATCATAAGTCGAGCGTGTAAGGTCCGGACTTATAATATCCCATGAATGCCCGCCATTCATGGTCTTGAACACAACATTCCCTGCATAGAATAATGACTTGTTGTCAACCGGAGAAAAAAGTACAGGTGCAGTTCTGATAAAACGATACTTACCACTTCGAACAGCCTCGGGAGCAATATTCTGGGCCTGGCCTGTGCGCTTATCATACCGGCTTATTTTACCGCCATAGATTATATTCGGATCGAGCGGGTCGGCAGCGACATAACCGTATTCCTCAGCGCCCACCGGGTGCCATTCTCTAAAGGTTATCTGACCATCATTACCACGGCTTGCAATTCCTACTGAACCGCTTTCCTGTTGACCACCATATACATTGTAAGGGAAGTCGTTATCGGTACTCACATGGTAAAATTGTGCTGTAGGCTGATTGTACCATGAACTCCAGGTTTGTCCGCCGTTCACTGTTATTTCTGCTCCCTGGTCACTGGCTAGTAGAATAATCTCCGGATGATCGGGGTTTATCCAGAGCCTGTGATAATCGTCACCTCCCGGAGCACCACGGAACGCTGCCCAGGTTTTCCCGGCATCGGTTGACTTCCAGGTAACAACATTGGCTATATAAACAATGTCCGGATTTTTGGGATCCACTTTACATTCTGCGAAATCGGTTCCCCTATCCCAAAGCCGGTGGTCAGTACTTTGCTCTGTCCAGGTTTCACCGCCATCATCGCTGCGATAGAGTCCCCCGCCCTTTGTAGCATCGACACAGGCATACATGCGTTTTGTGTTGGATGGAGCAAGGCAAAACCCAATACGACCCAATCCATCTGCCGCTGTAGGCAGTCCTTTCGTGAGTTTTTTCCATGTTTTCCCCCAGTCAGTCGATTTGAATAAACCACTTTCCGGCCCTTGCCACATGCCATTCTCCCATGGAGCCAGCCTTCCGGCAAACATGTCCGCATAAACAATATTCGGATTAACTGGATCAACAGTAACTTGTATGGCTCCCGTGTTTTCGTCCTTGTACAATACCTGTTCCCAGGTTTTACCTCCGCTCGTAGTTCTGTAAATACCCCGTTCGCGGTTGGCTCCATAAGGGTGGCCAAGCGCCGCTACATAAACTTTGTTTTCGTCATACGGATCGATGGCAATTCCTCCAATTTGGCGGGCATCCTTCAACCCGGTATTTATCCATGTTTTTCCGCCATCGGTCGATTTATAGATACCATCGCCTACAGAAAGGTCCGGCCGCTGAAGGCCCTC
>CANCOG010000244.1 GCA_947379685.1 Flavipsychrobacter stenotrophus
ACATACAGGGCATCAGCATATTGAAGCTGACATTTTTTGAGAGTACCAACATGGCTGAAGGTACCGCGCAAGTTGCGCTACAGCTGAACAGGGCCATGAGTTTCTTTCCGGCAGGGGCGCTACCTCCACAGGTTGTACGGTTCGATGCATCTTCACTTCCGGTAGGAACGCTGGTGTTCAGTTGTGTGAACCGCAAGCTGGACGAGATCAATGATCTGGCGGCAACGCGAATACGACCTCTTTTTGCGACGGTCCCGGGGCTCTCTGCACCACCACCAATTGGTTCTAACCAAAGGACGGTGGTTGTAAATATTGAACCTGATAAACTGCGGGCATATAACCTTACTCCAGATGAGGTAGTGGCTTCGATAGCACACAATAATGTGATGGCGCCCTCAGGGAACATTCGTATTGGCAACACCATGTACATGGCCACAACCAACTCACTGGAAAGCAGTGTAGAGGCATTTGGAGAGATACCGGTGAAGACGGATAATATCAATACGGTTTTGCTCCATGACGTAGGTACCATACAGGATGCGGCAGACGTTACGACGGGGTATGCCCTGATCAATGGACGGCGTTCCATCTATATGCCCATCGTAAAGACCCCTGATGCATCGACCTGGGAAGTAGTGCAAAAGCTGAAGGCGAAACTACCTGAGATGCAGAGCCTTTTGCCGGAGGATGTGCGCATCAGTTATGTGTTTGACCAGTCGGTGTTTGTGATGAATTCTGTAAAAAGTCTTGTTACAGAAGGCATAATAGGCGCAATTCTAACCGGTTTGATGGTGCTCCTTTTTCTGCGTGACTGGCGTAGCTGCCTTGTGGTAGTGGTGACGATCCCGCTGTCAGTATTGGCGGCAGTATTGTGCCTGAAAATGGCGGGGCAAACAATCAATATAATGACCCTGAGCGGGCTGGCACTGGCTATTGGTATACTGGTTGATCAGGCTACCGTTACCATTGAGAACATTCATCAGCACCTGGAGATGGGCAAGGGAAAGAAGCAGGCGATATTTGATGCCTGTACAGAAATATCTTTCCCACTGTTGCTGATATTGCTCTGCATTATCGCAGTGTTTGCTCCGTCGTTTATCATGCAGGGAGTACCCGGGGCTTTATTTTTACCGATCTCGTTATCGATAGGCTTTGCAATGATCGCCTCCTTTCTGATCGCACAAAGCCTGGTGCCTATAGTGGCAAACTGGTTGCTCAAGGAGGATATGTTCAAGTATCACCACGGCGAAAAACACGTGTATGCCAGCCTGGCACTCGACAGTGAGGAAGTGCGCGAGGTAAGCCTGCATCAGCGCATGGAAGAAAGTGAGCCCGAGAAGAACAATTTCTTCGAACGGGTGAAAGGTCGGTTTACGCACTCACTGGAGCGGATGATCAGGCACAAGAAGCGGAATGTCAGCTTTTACCTTATAGCGGTACTCGTGTTGACGGGCGTGTGTTTTATGTGGATAGGTAAAGACCTTTTGCCAAAAACCAATAATGGCCAATATCAGGTAAAACTACGTATGCCCGATGGTACCCGGCTGGAGCGAACTGAGAGCATGGTTTTGAATGTGCTGCAGGTACTGGATAGTATTACTGATGGGCATGTGCAGATAAGTTCGGCATATGTGGGGATGATGCCGAGTAACTATGCCACGGCAAACTTGTATGTATTCAACAGCGGTAGTCATGAGGCTTCGTTGCAAGTGCAGACAGATGAAGGTTTCAAGATGGA
Organism: Flavipsychrobacter stenotrophus; assembly: GCA_947379685.1. Classification (GTDB taxonomy): domain Bacteria; phylum Bacteroidota; class Bacteroidia; order Chitinophagales; family Chitinophagaceae; genus Flavipsychrobacter; species Flavipsychrobacter stenotropha_B. The sequence continues at coordinate 1,739 of CANCOG010000244.1, forward strand.
TAAGGACAAGTTCCAGGAAACATTGAGGGAAGCGTTGCATCGTAAAATGCCGGAGGTGAAACTTTCGTTTGAGCCCATAGAACTTACTGAAAAAATCATGAGCCAGGGAGCTTCCACGCCAATAGAAGTGCAGGTAGCAGGGAAGGACATGCACGAGATAGAAGATTATGCCAACAGGCTTACATCTTCACTTAAGGAGATACCTATGATGCGCGATGTGCAGATACAACAGCCCCTTAAATACCCAACCGTAAGGATAGCGCTCGATCGTTACAAGATAGCACAGATGGGGCTGAAGCTGCAGGATGTCTCTCGTTCGATAGCTGCATTCACGTCATCGAGCCGGTTCACTGAAAAGAATCTTTGGCTGGACACCAAGAGCGCTTATACCTTTCAGGTGCAAGCGCAGGTTCCGGAGTATATTCTGCGCAACATTAGTGACCTGAGGGAGCTGCCGCTGGCGCACGGAGATATGGCAGGGAAGGGTAGCGTTGCATTGCAGGATGTAGCCACTTTTGAGATAGTTACATCGGCCGGAGAATATGACAGGAGCGGGCCGAGGAGGTTTGTTACTGTAAGCGCGAACCTCTATAAAGAGGATTTGCAGAGTGGAACCGATGCAGTTAACCGGATAATAAAGGACCTTGGTGAATTGCCAAAGGGACTGGTCGTGAGTGTACAAGGTATGAGCGATTTGCTAACGCAAACTCTGAACAGCCTGCAGAACGGATTATTGATGGCGATAGTGGTTATTTTCCTGGTGCTTGCAGCCAATTATCAGTCATTCAGGGTTTCGCTTGCTGTGCTGAGCTCTATTCCCGCAGTATTGCTGGGGGCACTGGTTATTTTGTTGTTGACAAAGGCAACACTCAACCTGCAATCATACATGGGTATTATTATGTCGACAGGTGTATCGGTAGCCAATGCGATCCTGATCGTAACCAATGCAGAAAAGCTGCGCCCGGAGTACAACAATGATGTGGTGAAAGCTGCTACTGTAAGTGCTTCCATAAGGTTGAGGCCGATACTCATGACCAGCATGGCGATGATAGCAGGGATGATACCCATGGCTAGTGGCATGGGAGAAGCAGGAGACCAGACTGCGCCATTGGGCAGGGCAGTTATTGGCGGGCTGATCGCATCGACATTTGCGGCGCTTTACATTGTGCCGCAGTGTTATGCCTGGATGCAGCAAAAGGCCACGTTGAAATCACCATCATTATTACCAGAACAATTAAACTAACAGCAGCATGAAATATGTATTTCAATTAACGGCGGCAATAGTCATAGCCATTATTGCTGCGTCATGTGATCAAACAATACCTAAGAAAAAGGTGGTGGATGCCCCTCCTGGAAAGGCTTTCAATACTATGCAGCTTCAACCCCGGCAGATAAGTGGTAATGTGCAATTACCCGGGGTGATGCAGGCCTATGAGTTTGTTCAGTTATTTCCGAAGATAAGCGGTTTCGTGAAGAACGTTTATGCAGACAGGGGCACGGTGGTGAAGCAGGGCCAACTACTAATATTGCTGGAAGCCCCCGAGATTGAACAACAGGTGGCCTCAGCAAAGCTGAAATATGCTCATGCACAAGCCGCCTACCTCACCAGCAGGGACAGGTATCAGCGCCTGCTGGCAACCAGCAGAACCCCGGGGACAGTTGCTTCATTCGACCTCGAAGCAGCAGCTTCAACCATGAGGGGCGATAGCTCTCTGGCACAGGGAGAGTATGCCAGTTATAAGGCGATGGAAACAATGAAGGATTACCTTAGGGTTGTAGCGCCTTTTGATGGGGTCGTAACAGAACGCAACGTTCACCCAGGCGCCCTTGCAGGGCCCGGTGCCCAAAATGCAAAGCCCATGCTGGTATTACAACAGGTATCGAAACTAAGGCTGGAGGTGCAGGTGCCGGAGCAATATGCTGAGCAGGTAAAGGATGGAGACCACATCACCTTTAAGACGAACGCATTGCCCGGGCAAGAATTTACCGGGGCTATAAGCAGAACAGGACAAAGCCTGAGCAGCAACTACCGTTCGGAAGCGATAGAAATTGATGTGGACAACAAAGGTTTGAAATTCAAGCCGGGCATGTATGCTGAAGTAACGCTGCCGACATCGGGTAACGCCAACGCTTTTGTTGTTCCCAAGGCTGCGATCGTTACCACTACAGAACGGAGGTATGTGATAACTCTGTTCGGCGATGATAATGCAGCCAGGTTTGTGGATGTTGCCGAAGGCAACCAACTGAAGGACTCTGTAGAGGTGTTTGGAGCATTACAAACGGGTACAGTAGTTGTTACGAACCCTTCTTATACGGTGAAGGATGGGGCGGTGATTGGGAACAGATAATGTACGCTTGACCGTTTAACCACGAAGTGCACCAGGGGATGGCAAAGGACACAATGATTAATAGCGGGACACTACATTGAGGGGCACAAGGTACATTGAGTGGAATAAAGAGGTAACTCAATGCACTACTTTTTGCGTTCATCTAAGCTGACTTGTAATCATAGTATTCAATGCAAATAATGTAAGTTTACTTTAGGAAGCTGTACACCGTACAGCTTCCTTTTTCAAAATGACAGATCATGGAAAATAAGAGACCACCGTTACCTCCATTTACAATGGAGACTGCATTGCAGAAAGTACAAATGGCAGAAGATGCCTGGAATTCGAAGGATCCTGAGCGGGTTTCTATGGCCTATACTGTTGATACAGAATGGCGGAACAGAAACGAGTTCATTAATGGCCGTGAGGAAGTAAAGGAGTTTCTGAAAAGGAAGTGGGCTAAGGAGAACGGCTATAAGTTAAAGAAGGAGTTGTGGGTTTTTGGTGAGAACCGGATAGCTGTGCGCTTTGAATATGAATGGCATGATGATGCCGGTCAATGGTACCGCAGCTATGGTAACGAGAACTGGGAGTTTGATGAAAATGGTTTGATGGCGCGGCGCTTTGCGAGTATCAATGACCTGCCGATAAAGGAAAGTGAGCGGAGGTTGTAGTGCTCAACATATGACGGGGCTGGAGTTCTTACCACAAAGGACACGAAGGTATTCACAAAGGGCACAAGGTTTTATGCAGCATAAACAAATTAAGGGCACAAGGCACAGATGACGTGGTCACGCCCATTTATGACTTCCACCTGAATTTGAATCAGGTAAGGGTAACCGGATAGTAAAGTGGCTACTACTGTTTCATTGCAATACCTTCTTTTGCTGCCCATATGCCGATGTCCTGCTTTGTGAGTGCCTGTGCCATGAGGTCGGGGAAACGATCGGGGGTACAGGCGAACACAGGAACCCCGAGGTTGGTGAGGAACTGGGCGTTGGCATGATCGTAGGAAGGTGCACCATCGTCGTTGAGGGCAAGTAATACGATAAGCTGCACTCCCGCACTTACCAGATCCAGTGCTTTTTTTCGCATGCCGTTTGGATCTCCACCTTCGTAGAGGTCGGTGACGAGCACCATAACGGTATCAGTAGGACGGGTAATGATTTGGGCGCAATAAGTGAGGGCTGCATGTATGTCGGTGCCGCCACCAAGCTGCACGCCAAACAAGAGATCTACGGGATCGGCAAGTTCTTCGGTGAGGTCGGCGACAGAAGTATCGAACACGATCATCCTTGTTTTGATGGCGGGAATGGAAGCCATTACCGACCCGAAAATTCCGGAGTAAACTACTGAAGAACCCATGGAGCCGCTCTGGTCGAGACAGATCACTACATCCTTCATGGCATTGCGTTTGCGACCATAGCCAATGCGGGTTTCGGGGATAATAGTTTTATAGTCGGGCTGGTAGTGTTTCAGGTTTTTAAGAATGGTGGAATGCCAGTTAATTTCATTGTGCCTTGGCCTTGTGTTTCGAATGCTGCGGCTCAGGCTACCCTGTATGGCCTGCACGGTAGGCTGGGTTAGTTTCTTCAACAATTCGTTCACCACTTTTCTCACTACCTGCCGGGCGGTGTCCTTAGTTTTGTCAGGTATCACTCGGCTAAGGGTCATGAGTGTAGCCAAGAGGTGTACATCGGGTTCTACGTTTTCGAGCATCTCCTTTTCCAGGAGCATTTGGGTAAGGTTGAGCCGTTTCAGGGCATCTTGTTGCATGACCTGAACTACGGAGGAGGGGAAGAAATTGCGAATGTCGCCCAACCACCTGCTCACCTTGGGGGAAGAAGGGCCGAGGCCACCTTTTTTATCGCTGTCATAGAGTGCCTGGAGCGCATTATCCATGGCGAGGTCTTCTTCGTTCAGGACGAATTCAGTAGCATCGTCGTTGTCACCGCCCAATATCATGCGCCACTTACGGAGGTTTTCTACATTGTTCATGCTACCGGTAATTTGAGATTAAATAATTGAAGCACTGCAGGAATCGCTCCCAATGCCCTGGAATGGTCGAATTCGGGCTCATTTGCGGCGTTTTTCGTGTTTTCCCTGCCATTGGTGCCAGTCTTGGCCTTTTCGCCCAATTTTCGCCTTTCTGCGCTGCTGAAGTTGGCGAATGTGCGGCGGAGCAGCGGAAGTACATTTTTAAAGGTTTCTTCGTTGAGTGATACCAACCAGTTATCAATGATCAGCCAGAGGTCATTATCGAGCAGGAGTATCGTTCCGCTGCCCTTTAAAAATCCCTCCAGCCATGCGGCAGCAGTTGCAGGGGCCTGGATGGGAGACATAGCAAAACTAAACTGCTCCACCAGCGCCTCACCGGTCAGCAGTCTGCAATCATACACCAGCCTCGTTGCGTAGCCTGCAATAACAGGGACGGTATTTGTGTTTGTTGCAATGATCTGAAGCGCCAGCTGCCACTCGTTCGTGCTGGCTTCTTCATCCATCAGTTGAATAGCTTCATTCATTTTGCGGATCAGTTCACCCAGGGATTCAGCCGCATCGGCATCGATGTTCGTGCAGCTTACGGGAAGGCCTACGGTTATCCGGGTGATCATGCCCCGCGCCATTGCCGCGACAATCTCGGAATCGGTTTTGCGGACGTTGCCATAGCGGCTTACATGCACCAGCCCCGGCACTGCTTTCATGAGCTGTTCTACTTCAACGCTTCCGGCAGCAAGGTTGTTGATGCAGGCGGTAAGCGCGTTTACAGCTTCAGGCAAATCCGCCGGGAGTGCTTTCACCAGCATTTCGCTTACATCACTCAGTGAACCGGAACCGGCAGCAGTGTGTATCACGAATTGCGTAACAGCTTCCAGCAAGGTATTACCCCAGCTCCCTTTTTCAATAATGTCAACCGAAAAGCCCGGTTCCCACTGCAGGCGCCAGTTTTCTTTAAACGTACCCTTGCCACGTGTATGCAACTGGTGTCCCCATTCGATACCCAGCAGCAACATTCTGTGCAGTAAAATGCTGCGTTCGAGGTCAGTGTCTTTACGTAGATCAAGCTGGTATTCCTTGCTGTCGGCTGTTGGAGACAGGCGTAATTTCTTTTGCTGTTTTTCTATGTCGAGCAGCAGCGGTGGCTTTGGTATTTCCTGAGGTACAGAGCCTATCCTGTTACTTACTATCAGTTCCCGGTTTATCAGTTGCAGCAGTATACTATCGCCCATGCACAATACGCTCAGCGTTGCTTCATTCAGCTCGTCGAGGCTTACCTTGCTTCGGTTCCTGATGGCGGCCAATGTGCCGGCAAGCCGCACAGCTTCTATAACATGCGCTACAGAAGTATCCATTTGTTTTTCGCGAAACAGCTGTGCTACTTTTGCGATCCAGCGGGTGCCATCATCGGTGTGGTGGT
>CANCOG010000245.1 GCA_947379685.1 Flavipsychrobacter stenotrophus
AAAGTATCATTATTACAATTGGCGCTATTTTCTCTGCACTTGCATTTCTGTTGATAAGAGCCGCAGTTTTAAAGGCAAATAATAACACGACGATGCCATTAAGCATAATGGATAATAACCTGGCCAAAGCGCCCGACTTTTTGACCCATGTGGCTACAGCTGTCATGGTTTTGGGTATGTATCTGAAACTTCTTATTTTCCCATACCCGCTGAGCATCGACTACTCCTATAATAGCGTCCCATTTGTCGGCTTTGGAAATGTTTGGGTGCTACTTTCCCTTGCAGTTTATCTGGCTCTAATCTCTGTTGGCATCTTCAGACTCATAAAATTCAGGAAAGACCCCTGGGCATTGGGCATTCTTTTCTTCCTTATAACGCTTTCCCTTTTCTCCAATATCGCTTTTCTAATTGGTTCAGGAATGAACGAACGATTCCTGTTCTTCCCTTCAGTTGGCTTTTGCTGGTTGGTGGCTCTTGCCATTGAAAAATGGGTGGTACAACGGGAATATATGCCAATGGCGGCCTTGAAATCAAGAAATGTGCTGCTGATACTGCTGCCTGTTCTTGTATTCTACACCACAGTAACCTTTGGCAGGAACGAACAATGGACTGACAGTGAAACACTTTTCGAAGCTGACTTGCAAAAGGTGCCTAACAACAGTAGGCTTAATTACTGCGTAGGCTATTCATATGTGGTAGAAAAATGTAAAAACGAGCCCAACCCGGTTGAAAAAAAGAAGTTATTAGCGCAAGGGATCGCATACCTGAGAAAATCTATTGACCTCTGCCCTGAATATTGCAATGCACAAACCGAGATCGGAGATGCTTATTTCCAGGCGGGTATGTATGATTCGGCGGAAGTACACGATAAACTAGCTTTGAAGATCAACCCAAAGGCGTCAGAAGTCCTGAACAATCTGGCTGGCGTATATTTTGTTACCGGCAAGTATGCCGATGCACTGCGGATGTGCCAGCAGGCGGTAATCATTCGCCCCATGTATGCCCAGGCATACTACAATATCGGTTTGTGTTTTAACAATCTCAAAAATTACGATTCATCAGTCGTCTACTTGAAAAAAGCGCTCCAACTAGATCCGGCTTTCGTTGGACAGGCCGGTGAAGTACTGGCGAAAACATACAATGCGCTCAACAATGCCGATTCCAGCCGCAAGTATGATTCGATGGTCAGGTTGAATAAGGGAAGAAAGTAATCAATCAAAACAACTCTAATTGGTCTGGGTTTTTCCTTACTCTCGACTTAGGTACCACATCGCCGAAATTGGATAGAGTTATACCGAGTAGCCGTATTTTTTTATCACTTACATCAGATGATAGAAGCAATTGTTTCGCGGTCGCTGCAATCGTATTCAGATCACTGACTGGCGCCAGAAATGATTTATTGCGTGTGATCTGCCGGAAGTCATGGTACTTCACTTTCAACGTTATCGTTCTGCCTGCCAATTTTGCCCTGAATAACCGATCGTAGACAGTTTGGGCTATCTTATCAAGTTCGGCATACATCTCCGCTACCGTAATAAGGTCGTGGGCAAATGTATCTTCCGCCCCTAGTGATTTGGTTTCCCGGTAAGGCTCTACCACGCGGTCATCAATCCCTCTCACTATTTTATAATAAAACCTGCCCACCTTCCCGAAAAAACGGATCAACTCATCTTCACTCAACCCTTTGAGGTCGATGCCTTTATGCAGCCCCATTTTCTTCATTTTCTCTGCAGTTACCCTACCCACTCCAAAAAATTTCTCGACCGGAAGTTCTTCCATAAAGGCTTCAACCCTGGAAGGAGCAATAAACGTCAGACCATCAGGCTTTTTCATAGCCGAGGCAATCTTGGCCACGAACTTACTCACCGAAACGCCCGCTGAAGCCGTCAGGTTCAGTTCGGCCTTGATTGCTGCCCTAATGTGTTCCGCAATCGCAATCGCCGAACCAATTCCCTGCTTATCAATGGTCACATCCAGATAGGCTTCATCTAGCGACAATGGTTCTATAAGCTCAGTATGCCTCCTGAAAATTTCCCTGATACTTTTGGACGCTTCTTTATAGGCTGAAAAGCGTGGGTAAACGAAAATCAGATCCGGGCATAATTGCAGCGCAGTTTTTGAAGGCATGGCAGAACGAACTCCGAACTTGCGCGCCTCATAGCTGGCTGTTGCCACAACTCCGCCCCGTCCTTCCGGAGATCCGCCCACCGCAATGGGCTTACCTCTCAACTCCGGATTATCCCTTTGCTCCACAGAAGCATAAAATGCATCCATATCTATGTGGATGATCTTACGCTGGTATTTCGGAGTGTCACTCATTGGCAGTTCTGAACGCATTAAAAATCAACAACGCAAGGTATGGATCAGCGTACATTATCAGGCTACCGCCCGGGAAAACCTGACCAAATCGCCGCCACTTGCCGCACTTTGTGGTTAATTCCAATATTAACCTGAAATTTATTCACTAAGTTATTACTTTATACCGGCAACCTACTACAACCCTTGTTAATATTCACTACTTTTGCATTCTTTCTAAACAAACATCATGGGTTTATTTGACAAACTCTTTAAACGCAACAAAGAGCAACAGGAACAAAAAGAGGCGCTGGACGAAGGACTGAAAAAAACCAAGGAAGGCTTCTTTTCCAAACTCACAAAAGCTATTGCAGGTAAGGACAAGGTAGATATTGAAGTCCTCGATCAGGTAGAAGATGCGCTGATAGGTGCAGATGTGGGTGTTGAAACTACAGTTGCCATTATCAAACGAATTGAAGAGCGCGTAGAAAAGGATAAATACCTGGGTACAAGTGAGCTTAACCGCATTTTGCAGGAAGAGATCATGAGCATGCTCACTGATGCATCATCAAACGAATTCACAACTTTCGACGTTCCTGCTGGCAAAAAGCCTTACGTAATCCTTGTTGTGGGCGTAAATGGTGTGGGCAAGACAACAACCATTGGCAAATTATCTTACAATTTCAAGAAAAACGGCAAAAGCGTACTCATGGGCGCTGCTGACACGTTCAGAGCGGCAGCAGTTGACCAGTTGACAATATGGAGTGAACGCGTGGGTGTACCCATCGTTAAAAAAGAAATGGGCAGTGACCCAAGTGCCGTAGCTTACGACAGTGTTGAAAGCGGCATGGCCCGAGGCAGTGATGTAGTGATCATAGACACGGCAGGAAGGTTACATAACAAATTCTACCTCATGGACGAATTGTCAAAAATTCGACGTGTTATCAGTAAGAAAATGCCAGATGCACCACACGAAGTATTACTTGTACTTGACGGCAGCACCGGGCAGAACGCAATTGAACAGGCTAAGCACTTTACTGCAGCGACTCAGGTTACTGCAATTGCTATTACCAAACTCGATGGAACAGCAAAGGGCGGCGTCGTACTGGCTATTGCCAATCAGTTCAAGATACCGGTAAAGTACATAGGTGTTGGCGAAAAAATGGAAGATCTGCAGATCTTCCGGAAAGAAGAATTTGTGGACAGCTTATTCAGTCTTGAAAAATAAGGATATAGTTTATCAATCAGCTATAAAAGACCTCCGGCGGATACCAGGAGTAGGCGTTTCCATAGCCAATGACCTCTGGATTATCGGCATTACAAGAGTTGAGCAACTTGCAGGTAAAGACCCCATGGTACTGTACGACACTTCCAACCAATTCGCCGGTGCCATTCAGGACAGATGCCTCATATACGTATTCCGTTGTGCTGTCTACTTTGCTGAAACCCCTCCCGCTGACCGCGACCCCGAAAAATTAAAATGGTGGAACTGGAAGGATTAAGAAATTGATGACCAACTAACCAAAAGAACATCATTCAATAAACATAGATTTGGGGTCACCTTGTGGTCTTTGCGGGAACCAATTTGCTTTGTCAGGCCGCTTCAATAACCAGTTAAACTCAATCGAGCATTCCACCCACCCCAAGCAACAACTCCTTTAATTTAACCACTCCTTCCGTGGCTGGCAACTCAATAGGGATCACATTATCATACCTGCTTATCGCAGGGATCTTCTTATCAATAACGTACTTTTTCACTTTTACCTTAACATAATCCACCAAACCAGCAGCTGGGTAAACAGCCAAAGATGTGCCTATCAACACAAATATATCCGCCTCATACATCAGCGGAATAGCTGCTTCAATCATGGGTACAGGCTCCTCAAACCAAACAATGTGCGGCCTCATTTGCCCGCCGTCAGCTGCTTTATCGCCAAGCTTAATATCCTCGTTAATCGGATAATGCTTATTCAAATTGCGTTCGCTGCGCATCTTCAGTATTTCACCATGCAGGTGAAGCACTTTTGTACTGCCTCCCCGTTCATGCAAATCATCAATATTTTGGGTTATGATCTGTACATCAAAGTACTCTTCCAGTGCTGCGAGTGCCTTATGGGCTGCATTGGGTTGCGCCGCCATAACATCCTTCCTGCGGATATTATAAAAATCAAGTACCAATTGCGGATTCTTTTGCCATGCACGCGGTGTAGCCACATCTTCAATGTTATAACCTTCCCAAAGGCCATCGGTATCCCGGAAGGTTCTTAACCCGCTTTCAGCGCTGATTCCCGCACCCGTTAGCACGACCAGTTTCTGTTTTGACATGCAATAAAATTACAACAAAACTGGAAATGAGGAACAAATAAAATTGTGGCAAAACATCAATAACAACTTGAGAGTTGGCTACCTAAAACACAGGACATGCGCTCACACACCCACTTTATGCATGGATAATAAATACGCCAATAGTGTCAAGCAAATCAAACCAGATCAACGGAAAGGCAAGGCAACCGGATCGTAATCATTATACCAGTACAACTTTTTCCACCTGTAAGAGAATGGAAGAACAGAAACAGAAAGGCATAGATTACTGGTTTCGGTCAGCTTAAACGGCTGCCCCTCGCCCATGTAGAAATTGCTTTTGCTGGCATCAATAAGCGGGATATTTACAAACGAGAACATTGCCCTCACTTTGAAGCAAAAAAGCAAATAAAACGAGGCTTCAGCCTTTATGTATGGCGTAACAGCAAATGTATTTCCGGTAGCAAAACTGAAATCATTGATACCACCACCATCAAGTACAGAAATATTATACTGAGGAATAACCCCGGCACCAAATGTATACCCGAAATGTGGCTTCCTGCGGCAAAGAGCATCTGTACCTACTTTTACATCTAAACCAACTGGAAGGCCATACTTAACAGTAAAACCATTTGTAGGAATTGTAGCATCCACCAGACTACCCGAAACATCATAGTATGCATTAAGGTCACCCCATAAATAGGCATTAGCAATCAACTGCATACTCAGAGATAGCACACTCTGCTTGCCCAATCTTTTCAAAGGGAAAGTCATTGCATACATGCCACCGATACCAAAATTGGCATGAATGGACCTGGAAACAGAAGAATCTTTTATGTGATTGCCGCTTGCATCTAAAACAGAAACCTTACCCTCATACTTACCGGTGGCCATTACAAAATTATCCCCTATTTCATATCTGCTGTGGCTACCCCACTGGCAAAATGCATGAAGCGGATTACTTAAAACGGTGACAAGCAAGCCCATACGGACTAAAAATAATTTCAGGTGTTTTGAATCTTTCACAGAAAAAAGCTATTTGGTAGTAAAAATATAAAAAAATGCCAAAACGGAACATATTTTTTGTGCTGGGGGATAAATGGTTGGTATTAATCAGAACAAATATGCCCGTCAATCTAAAAAAACTCCATTCAATCGAAATCCCACAATACCCATAAATCCGGCACAATTTTTGCTGCAAAAAATCGTTATGCATAAAAAACAAAACTCCCAAAATATGAACCCCATTATCAAAACTTCAATATTCGCGTTCTGTGTATTATTCTTCTGGTCATGTTCTAAAAAAACAGGAACAACCACAACCACTATAACAGGCGATTACCTCATTGTAGGCCATACAGGCGGCTTCGTCATAGGGACGGCGATAAACCCTTACTACCTCGTACATGATACTACTCTTTCGGCCGACACCTCACTAAATGTTACCAACATCCCCACAACCACCAGCGGATTCCACTTTAATTACCACTACCCGAGAGCTCGGTTCGATACCGTTGGAGCTGGTTTAATTACATCTATCCCAACAGAACTCTTCTCCAGAAACGGAGCCAGTATAGGACAAATGATTCCCGATGTAGGTTATACTGATGTTCGGGTGTCAGTCGGTGGCAACTATTACACCTGGACCTTCCTTCCAAAGCAAGACAGCAGTAGCCCAGCTATACAGCAATTTGTAATAAAACTAGGAAAGGTTATGAGCAACTAGCTTTGCGCCCCTTCTGGCTCATATGTAGTTAAACAATTATAATCCAACAGTGCCATTTAAAACACAACCCACAAAAAAATTGTGTTCCTTGTACCTTCCTTTGTGCCCCATGTAGTTTGTGTTAAATAAACCTATATCCGGTCATTCCCTGCTGTCACACCATACCACAATAGCCCCCGCCTATATACCTATAAATCCATTTAGCCACCAATCAATACCTATATGCTTATCTTTGCACTTATATGAGCAGAAATGGCAAGGTATTGGTAGCTATGAGCGGCGGTATTGACAGTACCGTGAGTGCACTCATACTCCATAACCAGGGTTACGAAGTGGTGGGCATCACCATGAAAACATGGGATTACGCCTCATCTGGCGGAGGCAAGAAGGAAACAGGCTGTTGCAATGTCGATTCATTCAACGATGCCCGCATGGCTGCTGTCGAACATGGTTTTCCACACTATATATTAGATATACGGGAGGAATTCGGCGGTTTTGTGGTAGAGAATTTTATTGAAGAATATGTTGCAGGCCGCACACCTAACCCATGTGTATTATGCAATACACATATAAAATGGGCAGCGCTCTTAAAACGTGCCGATGCATTGGGCTGCGACTTTATAGCCACCGGGCATTATGTGAAGGTGCGCGAAGAAAATGAACGCTTCGTGCTGTCAAAAGCAAAGGACCTCACCAAGGATCAGAGTTATGTACTCTGGGGCCTGGGGCAGGAATGTCTTTCCCGTAGCATTTACCCTCTCGGCGATATGCTAAAAACTGAAGTACGTCAATTGGCACTTGATCTAGGCTATGCTGAACTTTCTAAGAAGGCAGAGAGTTACGAGATCTGCTTCGTACCCGATAATGATTACCGTGGTTTTCTAAAAAGGAATGTCGCAGGTCTGGAAGAACGAGTGAACGGCGGCAACTTCGTACTCGCCGACGGAAAAATTGTAGGCAAACACAAAGGATATCCTTTTTATACCATTGGTCAGCGCAAAGGGCTGGAATTAGCGTTCGGCAAACCTATGTTCGTTACCCATATAGAGCCAGAAACCAACACTGTAGTTTTGGGTGAAGCGCATGAACTGGAAGCCAGTGAAATGATCGTAAAGGGTATAAACATGATAAAATACGATTCCCTTCCCT
>CANCOG010000246.1 GCA_947379685.1 Flavipsychrobacter stenotrophus
AGTGTTTTAGCCGTGGCAATATTGTCATCCATAAAAAAATGCTGCATCGCTCATACCTATTTGTTTAAAGATAACAACTTTAAACAATAGTATCCGCGTAATATGCAGCATTTTTCAATCAACGTTCGGAATACCTAGTTACTTCCTCTCGGAGTAGTTTTTGGTTTTCCGTCTTTTATGCTTTGTCGTGCCTTGGCACTGTATTCTTCGTTGAGCCTGTTATATGTATCCTGTCCTTTTTTCAGGTCGTCCTGCAAAACAGCGATGCGGCCTATTTGCAAATTAGTTGGGCGGCATTCCTGGCTACATACGGAACTGTATACCTCGGTAATGTTCTCCCTGAGTTTCTTTTCATCGGCAAAAATAGACTTGTGCTTAGTGGCAAGCAAGGTGCTCCTGAGCTCTTCCAGTTTGGCGTTGTATTCTGTCAGCAGTTTTTTAGCCTTTACCTGCACAACAGAGTCCATACTCTCCTTGATGATCTTTTGCTCTTCATTTACCTTCTCGACCAACGCGGTAAGCTGCTCGTGCATATGATAGAGTTCCATCCCTGCCCTGTATTGCTCCAGGCGATCTTCGGCAGTAAACAGCTTATTGGTGTTGTTATGGGTCAACTGAATCTTATTAGTAAAGGTTTTATCGCCTACCAGCAACTTAACAGTATAGGTACCGGGCATTACCATCGGTGCAACAAAACCACCAAAATCAGCCTTAGTGCCACCTATAGCGGTTTTTGGCGGAGTGCATCGCAGGTTCCAGTATACTTTATTTACACCCTTACGCTTGGTACCGGGGATAGACTGTACCAGCTTATCGGTAGCATCATACACCTCGATCTTTACATCTTTAGAAGCCCTGTCTTTCAGATAGTATTCAATAGGTTGAACATCATCGGGATTTCCGCCCCACCAGCCGCCGCTCACTGGCGAACCACCACCGCCATAGGCGCCTGTGGTTAATTCCTGTGGTTTGTTTTCGAACAAGACAACGTCCTTATCAACTACATCCTTTGTGAGGGCGCGAATAGGTGAAATATCATTGATCACCATAATGCCCCTGCCATGTGTTGCCAGCAGAAGGTCGTTGGTTTGTGGCTGAATCTGAATATCGCGCACCATACAATAGTCAGGTATATGGTTCTTCATCCTGAACCAGCTTTCTCCACCATCGATGGAAGCAAAGAAACCCCTTTCTGTACCCAGGAACAAGAGGTTCTTGTTTACGAGGTCTTCCTTTATTTTATGCGCAAAGCCTGTAAACTCGCCACTCGTGATCATCTTCCAGGTTTTACCCGCATCGGTCGATTTTGCCAGGTAGGTGTTCATGTCACCGTACATATGGTTATCAAACGTGGCATACACAGTATTTTTATCGAACCTCGATGGCTCGATACTGCTCACCCATGTTTGTGCCGGTATCCCAGCCAGAGCGTAATTTTTAGCCGTATTGGTCCAGGTCTTTCCGCCGTCCGTAGTCAGTTGCAGGTTACCATCATCGGTACCTGCCCAAATCATATTTTCATTGAGAGGTGACTCAGCTACTGTGAAAATAGTGCAATGATTTTCGGCTGAAGTATTGTCTTCGCTCAGTCCGCCTGAATTCTCCTGTTCCTGCTTCTTCTTGTCGTTGGTTGTCAGGTCCGGTGATATTTTCTGCCATGTACGGCCCTGGTTAGTTGTTTTGTACAGGTACTGTGCCGCAGTATACAGATCGTGGTGGTTAGCCTGGCCTACAACAATGGGTGTGTTCCAGTTCCAGCGTAGTTTTTCATCTCCTTTAGCCAGTTGCGGTGTGATATCTACCGATTTGAATGTGGTCATATCTATCCTGCCCATACTACCACCCTGTGCTTCAGCATAAGCTATGTTTTCGTCAGAAAGGTCAGGAACAGTCCAGAAACCATCGCCACCATAAAGGGATTGCCAGTTGGAATTGTTTACTCCGCCCGGTGCGGCGGAAGGAGCCATCCAGCTGCCATTATCCTGTAAACCGCCAAACATGTGGTAAGGCGTTTTATTGTCGCAGGCAACATGGTAAAACTGGCCTACCGGCAGGTTATAGACAAACATCCAGGTTACACCGCGGTCAAGGCTGTAGTATACGCCACCGTCGGTACCGAGGTACATTTGGTTGGTATAGTTGGGATTTATCCAAAGCGCATGATGGTCGCTGTGTACCCATCCGCCATCATAAGACGCATCGGTAAACGAATAGCCACCATCCTCAGAGTACGAGAAACCATAACCAGGGCGATAAACTCTTTTCGGGTCTTTGGGATCGATCACCAGGCAGCTGAAGTAAAAAGGCCTTGATACCACATTCATAGTGGCACTCTGCGATTTCCATGTCTCACCGCCATCGGCAGAAATGTATAAACCTGTTTCCTTTGCTTCTATAATGGCAATGAGGTTTTTAGGGTCACTTGGTGCCAGCGTGAGTGCAATTCGTCCGAATGGTTTTGCTGGCAGACCTTCTTTTAGCTCCTTCCATGTTTTACCTGCATCCAGACTCTTCCACATACCGCTGCTCTTTCCGCCCGAATTAAATGCGTAGGGGAAACGTCGGAATTCCCAGGTAGTAGCATAAATGACATCCGGGTTGGTTGGGTCAACGGCTATATCAGCACAGCCGGTCTTCTCGTTAATATAAAATATCTTGTTCCACGTATCGCCGCCGTCGGTCGACTTATACAATCCACGGTGCTTGCTATCGCTCCACAATGGGCCGGGCGCAGCTGCATAGATCACGTTTGAATTTTTGGGATCTATTATGATCTTGGCAATGTGCTCTGTGCTATCCAGTCCAACCTTTGTCCAGTTATCACCCGCATCTGTCGATTTGTATAGACCATCACCTATAGAAACGGTATTACGCATATTGCTTTCCCCTGTTCCTACAAATACCGTAGCCGGGTGCGACTGATCAACTGCAATGCAGCCAATGCTCATACAATATTTATCAAATATTGGTTTGAACGATGCTCCGGCATTGGTGCTTTTCCAAATACCGCCACCTGCACTGCCTACATACAGCGTTTTATTGTCGGCGTTCACTCCCTGAATTGCGGTTATCCTTCCGCTCATAGTACCGGGCCCAAGCCAGCGGGCTTCCATGGCTCCAAATGTGTATGAATTAACCTTTGTTTGCGCCTGCGCAATGCCGGCAACAAATATTGCCGCCCAAAAAAGAAATGTATGCCTCATGAAAATGACGATGAACTATAAAAATAAAAAAAACCCGGCAAAACGACCGGGTTGCAATACTTTATTTTGAAATTAGCTTTTTGGAACAAATATGCTCTCGTCCACAGGTTTGTTGATCTCGATGGTTTTGATATTCATCGTGCCACCCATTCCGCCGTCCATTGACATATAGAATACGATACCTTCCGGCAACTTCTGGAAATTACTGAATGTTTGAGCCATTTCCACTTCCTTACCATTTGCGGTCACTTTTGATACCGACTTGATATGGTAATAATTGGAAGCATCAAAATATCGTGTTTCCTCTTTGCCAGATGCAAATACCAGCTTCAGTTTATAACACTCTGTGCCTTCTACGTCATCCTTACCCAGGTAGGTTATCTTGGTACCCTTCGCTTTATAGTCTAATAAAGCTCCCTGAAGGTCCAGTTGGTCCTGTGCCTGTTTTACAGCTTCTTCTGGCATAGCTTCAGCCTTTGTCTGGCCGCCAAATGGCGCATAGTTCCAGCCACCTTTGTCTGTTATAATGGTGTAGCCCGTCATGCCGCTCACAGTAAACTCCACCTTCATTCCCTTTTTGTCCTTAATGGTGAGTGTGATAGGTATTTCCGTACCGGCCGCATTGGCACTGGCAATCATTTTTACAGTATTTACCTTCTTCCAGGCTTCGGCACCGCCAATAGCCGCAATGTGCTTTTGAACGATCTCATCAACGGTTTGTGCAACCGCACCCTTAATGCCACCTAAAATCATTCCTAACGCAAGTATTGCGTATTTTATACTCTTCATGACCAGAATTTTTATCTATTGGTTAAATAATGCCCTATCGTATCCGGGTTTCTGCAATTATAAACCCGGGTTAAATGTATGAAATAATGAGTTGTACACAAAAATTTATGTCCGCAAGTAATATTCCGCAACTGTATCTTAACAAAATAATCTGCACTTCGGGCTTAGGTCGTAAACTTTCTCAACCGACAGGCGGTATGCGAACTTTCGTTACTTTTAAGGCTGTTTATTGTTTACCCAGCTTTACCCCAGGTTTCTATGACCAATCCGAAATACTCAACCACCAGCACAGGCTGTTCTTTACCTCGTTTGTTCAGGCAGGTATCCCGCTATCACCTCATCACATTTCTGTTACTGTTGTTCACCAATAAAACTGTTGCACAGGGTACCTGGACACCAGTAACCAACCAGTCTGTCAATTACGATGAAGGGGTTATGCTATTACTTACCGATGGGTCGGTGCTCGTGAAAACCTATGGTGGAACTGGCATTGGCTACAGCTGGGATAAACTGACACCAGACATACATGGCAGCTACGTTAATGGTAGCTGGACTACTGTTTCCAGCATGAACGATTCACGGTTATATTTTTCTACCCAGGTACTGAAAAATGGAACAGTGTATGCAGCAGGTGGAGAATATGGCACAGGGAAGAGTAAGGCGGAGATCTATGACCCGATAAACGATGTCTGGTCTCCAACATATCCGGCAACTGACCCTACTGACACCTTTTATGACGCCAACTCAAAACTTCTACCCGATGGAAAGGTACTTCAGGCAGTTGTACTCACCGGGCATCTGTTGTCGAAACGTACCTATATCTTTGATCCGGCTACTGCAAGTTTTTCCCTTGGTGCGCCAACAATCGGTTATGACGATGAAGCTACCTGGTTAAAACTACCGGACAGCAGCATTCTATTTCCCAATATTTATTCATTGAATTCAGAACGGTACATTCCGTTGGCCGGTACATGGGTGAGTGACTCCGCATTGCCGGTAAACTTATACGACTCTTTCGGGTCTGAAGCAGGCCCTGCGACCATGCTGCCCGATGGGCGCGCATTTTTCCTGGGTTCCCGAAGTACTTCAGCCTATTATACACCTTCCGGTAATACTTCACCCGGCTCGTGGGCGGCAGGGCCAGTTATACCCGACTCTCTTGGTGCTCCCGATGCTCCTGCTGCAATGATGGTGAATGGAAAAATGCTGTGCGCTTTTTCACATACACCTACTTACGATTCTGTATTTCACAGCCGGATGTGGTTCTATGAATTCAACTACCTTACCAACTCCTTTACCAGGATCCATTCGCCCGAAGGTGGCGACAGTATTGATGCACCTTGTTACAATGCAAGTATGCTTTGCCTTCCCGATGGTTCTGTGTTATTTGCCCGACAGGGCAGGAGGCGCTACTTTGTCTATACACCCGATGGTGCACCCTTGGCGGCAGGTAAACCCACTATCGATAGTATTCTGTTCAATGATTGCGATACCTTTATTGCTACCGGAAAACTGTTTAATGGTATCAGCGCCGGCGCTTCGTACGGCGATGATTGGCAAATGGATTCAAATTACCCCATAATACGCATCAGCCGAAATGACACCGTTTATTATGCAGCTACCTATAACTGGAACAGCACAGGCATTATGCGCGGCAGTAATGAAGATACCACCCAATTTGTGCTTCCGGCCGGAATCCCGCATGGCACCTACCAGCTTCAGGTCGTAGCGAATGGAAATGCTTCGGCACCTGTATCCTTTAGTTTTTGCGATGCGTTGGGTGTTACAAGTGTTAAACCGGTCACCAAACAATTCAATGCCTTCCCTAATCCTGCTCACGACCAGGTGACGCTGGAATATAATGCTCCCGTTTCGGGGCCATGTGTGGTGCGGTTTACAGATGTATTTGGCAGGCAGGTGATGATGCAAAATTTTCAGGCTGTTGCAGGAGGTAATGCTTTTCAGGTGCCAGTTGCGCACCTTGCAGCGGGCATGTACTCAGTATCGCTGAAGGATAATCATGCCACTTTCAATACCCGTGTATTGATTAAGTAAGCATTTCACAGTTTGGATATTAATACCTTGAAGGCTTGTAAATCGGTGTGCTCGTACGGTGGTAATTATAGGTACCCTTCCGCTGCGCCTCACGTGCACCAATAAAAGCGCGGCGGAAACAGCTGCTGAAAGCAACAACGACAAACAAAAGTGCCAGTAATGACAGCACTCTATTTTTTGAAGGCATATTCCTCGTTTTTAGAGTGGTAAAGTACAAAATAAACTGATTGGCGCCTGTTTGGACAATAAGGATATATGTTCTGAAGGAGGACTCCATTCATCTTCAATCCTGCTCACCCCTCTTACCCATGTCCACTATCTTCCAGCTACTGCCAACCTGGTATAACAAAAGGTATTGGCTTGCGGGTTTCTTCAGGGTGAGTTCGTAAAAGTGGCCGGGGTCTTTCAAGTTGAGGCTATATTCAGTGTTACTGTAGCTTTGGCCTCCCTGCATAGCATACCACCACCAGGTACCCCATTGATTGAGCGTCACTTTTATTGTGCTGTCATTGATAACCGTTACGTTGGCCCCGTCCTCAGGGGTAAGCATATTATATGCCTGGGCGTCATAGACGGGGGAGGTAATGTTCTTCCCGGTTATCAACAGGTCATGCATTAATTTGAATTCACTTTCTTTTTCTGCGCCTATCATGGGTACACCATGCATGTTCTGGGGTACATTGAGGAGAATTACAGTTTTATTGGCTGTATCAGGAAAGGTGTTCAGTAATGATGAAATTACTTTGGTTGACTTCATCCAGTATCGGGACACCTGAACCGTGAAACGAAGATTGACAACGATATATAAGCCAATAACACTGAGCCTGACGGCGGCTACCGGAATATAGCTTACCAGCAGGGCCAGTAAAATAAACAAGAAACCATTGGTGAAATAGGTATACCGGTCGTACACCACCAGGAATAACTCTTCGAACCAAAGCGGGATGAGGATGGCGAGTGTTATCAAGACCCAGCTCAGTAAAAGTGCAGCAACCTTTCCGCGTCCTCTTAGCCTGTTAAACCGAAGGGCAATGAAAGCCAATGCTACGCTGATAAATATATAGAATATAGCGACGCCCCTGGCTGAGTCACAAAAAACATAGATGGTATGGCGTGTTTCGTTGCTGAAAAACCTTCCGAGGAATAAAATATTGAATAAGTGTTTGACCGGCTTACCCATCCCGTCATGAAATGCATTTGCTACAGGATTACCACCAATATGCGCAAACCAACTGCCATAAACAACATGAAACAAATACAAATACGCGCCAAACATTAGCAGTTGCGGAAAAAAAACATTTATCAGTGCTGCCTTCAATGAAGTGCCGGAGGCAGGTCTTTGAAACCGGTAAAAGAAAACCATGGTCAATACCAGCCATGGGGTGATATAAAATATCTCCAGCGAA
>CANCOG010000247.1 GCA_947379685.1 Flavipsychrobacter stenotrophus
TGTGGGCGCAGCAAAAAACGAATAAGAAGATGAAAAGTCTGGATTTCATGGAGTTGGACTTTGCTATTGTCAAAGTTTAATAAACTTTTGGACATAGCTGCTAGAACCGTCTGAAATCTTGACAAAATACATGCCAACAGCCAGCTTTGATGTATTGAGGACTATTTTTTGTTGTTCCTGTTGCCCAGATACAGCCACTTCACCGCCAACTATAGAATAAACCTTCCAACTCAGGTCTCTGTTCCGGGCAAGTGTAGTTGATTCGATTGTTACAACGTCACCTACCGGATTGGGATAAAGGGTAAAAGAAGAAGGGTTGGTCAGATCATCGACTTTTTCAGGGTAGGGTGTAACAATAAATTGCCCCATCATACCGTCATCTTCATGCATTAATATGTGGCAATGGTACATGTAGGGCGTTGAGGTGTCACCGAAATCGTCAAACTTTGCGATAAAACGCACAGTTTCCATCGATTTTACCAGCACCACATCTTTTCTCCCCCGTTCAGTTGGGTCTGGTGCATTACCGTTTCTGTCAAGTATATAGAAATGTACATCATGCATATGGAAAGGATGAGCCACCATGGTGCTGTCAGTAATACTCCAGATCTCAATGTTGTTCAGCGGTATCCTATAGTCAATGCGCATCATATCGAAGAGGTTGTGGTTGAAATAGAATGGTCCGTCCATAACCATAGCACTGTCAGCAGTCATATTTATGGTGCGCGTAGCATTTGCCATTGAAGCTGTATAGGCAGTGTCTGGAACCAAAGTGGCTGGAATAGATATAACAGGCGCAGTAGTTTGGGGCCCCACATTTATTTGTAAAATATTGAAGTTGATGCCATTTAGCGGGCTGTTCATAAGGGGGCTACCTGGTGGCATAGGCATTGTTGGTCCGCCTTGTACACCCATTGGTAACTCCGATCCATAGCTCATCAGGTAAATGGTTTGACCGTTCATACCTGTAAGGTCCAATAATACTTCGGCGCGCTCGCCGGGTGAAAGCCAAATACGTGTTGTATTTACCGGAGCAGGAAGTAGCCCGTCATCATTTGCAATTAGCTTGAAAGACTTATTGGCAGTAAATCCAAAATCAAAAGTTCGCTCGCCCGAGGCATTCAATAGTCGCAGGCGCACAACTTGTGCCGGCATCGAAACATAGGGTGAATCTGTGCCATTAACGAGCACAATGCTATCCACCATTCCCTTGGGCATGAACTGGTTAACACTATCCAGCTCAACTGATTGCACAACTATCGGGAAGTCATCAAGCCCATAACGACGCGGTAACGGCAATGCTGCTTCTGCGTCATCCCTGACAATGAGCATTCCTGCATCGCCCTTAATAGCCTGTTGAGCTGTTTTTGCCATCATATGCGGATGGTACCAGTATGTAGCTGCATTATTTCTAACGACAAACTGCGGGTTCCAGCTCATCCCATTCATGATCATGCTAAATGGGCCACCATCGTTTTTCGGTGCAACATGGAGCCCATGCCAGTGCATGGTAGTAGTATCGCCGATCTGGTTATTAACGGTCAGACTTACACTATCGCCTTTGTGCATGAACAATGTAGGTCCAAGGTATTTGTTTGTATTAACTCCGAAAGTCTGGGTGATAACCCCGGGAAAAAACTGCACACTATCCCGGTGAACGGTTAAGTTGAAAGTCGTTCCGGAAAGTGTATCCGGAATAAACAGCATATGCTGTCCGATCGCTTGTGTGCAATAACACGCGATCAATAACAAAAATATTTTTTTCATTTTGAATGTCTTTTGAAAGGGCAGGGAGTTGCTCCCTGCCCTTAAAGTTTATTTCGGTGTCGTTACCTGGTTATTCAACAATCAGTTTCTCAAATTGAATAGCTGTACCGTCAGTCAGCTTAATAATATAAAACCCTTTAGGTAAGGCAGATGCATTAAACTGGTAATTGTTTGCGCCGATTGCAGATTTGTTCACAATGTTCGAGACAACCCGTCCGTTCATGTCAGAAATCGTGATGTGCATATCTGTTCCATTCTCGCTGGTGTATGCTATTTTGGTTGTTGCCTTTGTAGGGTTGGGATAAACTGAAGAAACGATCACTGGATTCACATTAGTTACGCCGGCAGGAACTGTTCCCGTGAAAGCAAGATTGTCAACATATAAATAACTGTTATTCACAGGTGTAGCTCCACTGGCAGCAAGAACTATTATAGCACTATCGGGTATTGCTCCTGAGCGATAAATTAACGGAATTGTGAATGTACCCCAGCTCATAACCATTCCTGGTAAGGCGTAGTTGCAAAATGCAACAGTGTCGCGCATATTTGTTGAGCTGTTCCATTTACACAACAATACATTCATATGGCCCTGGTCGCTGCCATAAGCCATGTACTGCCACGAGCCTGTGAAGCTCACAGGCCTTGTGGTGCACGCAAAGCCGGATTTTGGCATGTGGGTGGCTGTATCCATAACACCGCAAATGGCAATACCGGGTACTACGTTCCCCATCATGGTTTTTGAGATCAATTGCATATAACTGGCACCAGGGTTACCGGGAGTTCCCTTCATGCAAGTAAACATGGAAGCCGACATTGGCATTGCCATTCCATTAAGGTTGTCCCAGCCTGTGGGGTTATCATGTCCTGAAACAGTGGTCCAGGTTTCGAAGCCATTGTTGGGGATTTGAGCAAATAACGGGCTGCTGATCATTGCGGCAGCAATAAAAGTAATTAACTTTTTCATGTAAAATAATGTAATTTGATTGAAGAAATGAACACAAGACTTAGAGGCTCTGTTGAAAGCGCCGATAGTTTAGATGATTTGTTCAAATCAAACTCTGATTACACGATTTTTTAAGTAGATGGGTACTGACTGGGGGAGGAGCGGCGGTGCCGGCCCCTTAAGAGTTAATTCTTCAAAAGACTCTATTGGTATATAGCGACTATAAATATAACTGTACTTTGCCGGTACAATAAAGAAAAACGCCTTTGCCAGAATTGTTTTTGCCCCCGCTGTATGGTTGTCCTTAATCTGAGCTTTTATAACTTTGTCAGAACAGCAGCCGGCGGATTTCTCCATACTACCGCAGCAGTTCTTTTCAGTGTCGGCCGTAAAGCAAACCTCTTTAAACTTACCTCCGCAGTAATGTAATGAGCACGAAAACCCGATGGCGCTCGCCATGTAAGCAATCATGATCCATATGGAAAGTAGTTTCTTCATTTATTTATGATGCAAAGTTAATGTATTCTACAGGTAATCGGCAATGATTTAAGTCAACTTGTGCGCAGTGTAGGCGATTTGGTTGAATCTTATTTATAGAACAATCCAAAAAGCAGGATTAAACCACTAGTTATTGCCCTTTCTTGTACAATTGTTTCAAAATTGTACGGTGCAAATTATCTGGATTGATGGGTTTGAAAATAAAGTCACTGATCCCCATTTCTTTAAATTCTTCCTGCATTTTCGCCGAGGTAGACGCAGTAAGGGGGAAGATTGGGATTTCTTTGTTGAATTTACGAATTTCCCTACTTGCGGTTAGTCCATCCATTACCGGCATTTGCACGTCCATTAAAATCAGGTCGAACTTCTCAGTTCGAACTTTGTCGATTGCCTTAAGTCCATTTTCAGCAACTGAAACCTCAGCGCCCCAGTTGGTCAACATTTTCTTTGCCAGAATCGAGTTAAATTCAACATCCTCAACCAGCAATATTTTCAGACCACCCAGCTTTTCCTTGCTTTCGTCCTTGGGTGCATCAGCAATTTGAGTAATATCGCTTTTTTCGAACCAAACAGAAAAATAGAAATTTGACCCTTTTCCTGGTTGACTTTCAACATATATTTCGCTGTTGAGCAACTGCAATAATTTCTTAATGATTGCCAATCCTAATCCAGATCCGCCAAATTCGCGGGTGATATATTTGTGTGCCTGAGTGAATTTTTCAAATATATGTTTCTGGTTTTCTTCGCTAATGCCAATTCCATTGTCTGCAACAGAGAAGTTAATTTCGACTCGATTGCCCGTAGTCGATTTGAGTTGCAGCTCAATAGTGATGCGCCCATCTTTGGTGAACTTAATGGCATTGGATACCAGGTTGTTCATTATTTGGGTAATACGGGTAATATCGCCTTTCAGGAACCTCGGGATATCTTCATCAAACATTACTTTGATAATGTTATTATTCTCTTCTGCCCGAATTTTGTTAGCTAGCTTTATGTCGTTCAGTAACATACGAACGTCAAAATCGCTTTCTGCAAATATAATTTTCCCTTCCTCTATTTTGCTGAAGTCCAGTACGTCATTGATAAGACTAAGCAGGTTTCTGGCAGAGATTTGAAGAATATTGAGGAATTCAACTTGTGTCGGCAATGGATTTTCATTGATCAGCAGGTGTATATATCCGATAATGGCATTAAGAGGTGTTCGTATTTCATGGCTCATTACAGAGAGGAAATCACTTTTTGCGCGCGATGCATTTTCTGCTGAGTCTTTTGCTTCCATCAGATAGCGCTCAATTTCTTTAGATTTGGCGATCTGGTCTTTCAGGAAATCAATGATATAGAATATGTCATCATTAGAAAAATTGAAATCTTCCTTAGCTCCCTGGTCCAATGCCGAAACAGCTTCTTTCAGTTGAAGCAGTGTTTTATGCTTTACTTCATTCTGTTCCTTAAGGTGTGCTACTACCTCCTGATATTCCCGTTCACTTATCGCAAATGCATGTTCAGCTATTTTCTTGTCCCGGTCAAATGTGGTGTAGTAATCACTAATGGTCGATAAAAATGCAGCGATATCTTTTTCCTGACGGTATTGTTCCGGAAGGTATTTGTTGATTTGTTTTTCTAATATTTTATGAAAACTCATTGTATTTTGAATTAGGTTTATATTTCTTTAAGCGTAGTAATAGTCATTGTCTGATTATGTAATTCGCACCTTGCAAGTGAGTTGAAAGGTGAAATTTCTCCGTATGAATAGAAGCCCGTCATAGGCACCTCCGCGCCAAATATCTCGCGGGCCGCTTCAATTTCTTCATCAATACGGTGCTGCAGTATCAACTTCCTGCCGACACAGCTGATCAATATAGCCAGATCGGGCCGTTGCCCGGTTAGTCCGGCAAATGAGAATCTTGCGGCATCGGTCGAACCTTCAATCAACCTGTCAAAATTGGCTTTCATTAACCGTACTTTATTGCCTTCAGGCATGTTTCCGGCAAACGTCATACTAGATTGCGACTCGTCAATTGCAAGAATTGTCCGCACCAGGGTGGTGTCTGAGCCTGTTTCTTTTAGCGACAATGGGAAAAGCAGCGCTGAGCCGGGAAGCTCGTTTACATAATCTCCGAGGTATTCTTTATAAAGACTTAATGCACTCTTATTGTCAATTTCGTAGAGTACGTTCTTTTCCGATCTTGTAATTGTCCTTTCGTGTCCGAATTCGTCCCAGCCACCCACGGAGCCATGGCCCACTTGTAAGTTGTTGCCATAAAAACCAACCGCAATAACATTACCTTCGGTAGGTACTCCGTTAAGACCAGTGTAGGTTTGTACAAATCTATCGGCATCACCGGCCAGGCCTCCTGAAATCGGTATTTTATCAGGGTTTTTACTATTAAACCCGGCTACGAGTTCACTTCCGTTTATTTTAGTACCATCGCTGATGACAAAAACAAATGCAAGATCGTCGGCAAGAAGCGATTCCATCAGGTCGCTTCCAGTTTCAAAGCTGTTCCTGTTTTCTGATAGACGGAGTACATGGCATTTTGTAGTTGTTTTAAGAAATTCCATCGCCGTTACCGCAACAGTTTCATCGTAAACCTGATCGTTCATGATTTCGCCTGACGTCGATGAAAACAAAATGTTTGCATTCTTGTACAATGCTCTCAGGTCGCTATAAATGCCGGGTTCGGCAATCAGATTCCTGCTGCCGAACGCCAAAACCAACTGGCATTTTGAAGCGTCGAAATTGCCGTCAGTTTTTAATTCAACCCAGGTGTTGCCAATGAACTGTTGTTGTTGTGAATTCATTATTATTCTTATTTTTATACGGGACTATTGCAATGAAGTACGTTTTGTATTTAGATTGAGGACTATAGTTTAAATTCAGCTTTTAACGCTGACACAACTTGAGCTATTACATTATCCAGTTCTTTAACTGATCCCAGAAGCTCATCGTCCAGAGAGTTCGATTCCGCTTTTTCTTCAATGGCGATAATTGTTTTTCTAAGTGAATCTATTTTTAAGCTATTGATCGCGGGCTTTATCCTGTGCGCATTAAATTTAATCGACGACCGGTCGCCCAATTTCAGCGCAATTTTTATATTGTTTACTGAAGGTGGTACGTCCTTTATAAACTGAACAACCATTGAAGTGACTATTTCCTTGTCGCCATCAGTCAGATCCCATAATTCATGTAGATTATATAGCATTCGTACAATGTTGTTTTATTGTATTTTGCATCCAAGTTATGAGGATTTTATCGAGATAGTAAGAAATAGGGTGACTATTTTTGGAATTGATCCGGCATTTGTTGTCTGATTGTTATTGACTGAATAAAATAGTTTGAATTTATATTTAAATATCCTGGAAATGCTTTTAGATTCACAGCGTTTTGTCAGATTTAAACCTGAGGAATGGCGCAATTCTCTCCCTATGATTAGGGAATTTTATCTAAATTTCGTGTAGGTACATTCAGTTTCCCAATGCTTCGATTCGATAAAATATGTTTTCATACACAATATAGATGAAATAAATGTGAAATATTGGTAATTTTTGAGATCTTTTTTTGGGTGGATCGCAGCCTTAAATTATGGTTGCAACGCTAGTTCTAATCTCCTCCTAATTTGCATTTTCTCCAATTGGTGGCATTGTTTAGTTGATTTTTAGCTGGTAAACTGGGTAAATTTCTTCTTCAGGGGAGGGAGATTGACCTTAAAGCATTAATTTTGTCTAATGCAGGCCACAAAAAACATAACGACGCGAACGGAATATTTCCTGGAGAAAGAAGCACAATATGGAGCGCATAATTACCATCCGCTGCCAGTAGTCCTCAGTAAGGGCAGGGGAGTATTTGTTTGGGATGTCGATGATAAACGTTATTACGATTTTTTGTCAGGCTATTCAGCTATCAATCAAGGTCATTGTCATCCCCGCATAATGGAGGCTTTTATGGTGCAGGCGCAAAAGCTTACGCTTACTTCCCGCGCCTTTCATAACGATGTGATGGGAGAATATGCCGAGTTCATCACCCGTTATTTTGGGTATGACAAAGTTTTGCCCATGAACACCGGTGTAGAAGCCGTTGAAACTGGTCTTAAATTGGCGCGTCGCTGGGGCTACGAGGTAAAAGGTGTTGAGCCTGGCAAGGCACGGATAATTACCTGCGCCGATAACTTTCATGGTCGTACTCTTTCTGTAATATCTTTTAGTACTGATAAAGACTCCA
>CANCOG010000248.1 GCA_947379685.1 Flavipsychrobacter stenotrophus
TTCACCGCGAGTGCTCTATATTTGCACTCCCAAACAGCAAGTGAGGGGCACAAAAAAGTTCTTAATAAAATGCGGAAGTAGCTCAGTTGGTAGAGCACGACCTTGCCAAGGTCGGGGTCGCGGGTTCGAGTCTCGTCTTCCGCTCAAAGAGATTCCAGACCATACGGTTTGGAATTTTTTTTTGCCTTTATTGTCGTGTTTTTTTAAGAAACACCGAACAATATAAACATCAGGAGCCCTGGTGGCGGAATAGGTAGACGCGCAGGACTTAAAATCCTGTTTGCAGTAATGCGAGTACGGGTTCGATTCCCGTCTGGGGCACAAACAAAAAACTGAAACCCTTGATAGCAGCAGCTTTCAAGGGTTTTTTATTTTTTAGGGGATGATAGAGGGGATGAAATTATTTTTGAAATTTGCCCTGATTATCAATCCAGCATAAAATCATAGTATTGTTTTGTCTTTTTCCGTTTTTTGAAAAGATTGATTAATTAAGTTACCTACTGCACAACAATTTTACCCGATTTTATTTTACCATTACTGAGTACCTGATAAATATACATTCCGGGGCTGTAACTGTGTACATCAATACTGGCATGGGAGTCATTATGAACTACCTGTTGTTCCATTATGCGGCCGGTAATATCCATGAGTTTGATGTTCACTTCATCTCCTTTCGGGAATTCAAAATTGAGGGTTGTATTTGCTGGATTAGGATAAACTCTTATATCAGTTCTTGCTATGCCGCCCGGACCATTTCCGCCATGCGTATGTGCCTGCCTTAAGCCGCTGCTGCCGCAACAGGGAAGGCCAAGTGTATTGGTACTGGCTGAATAATTGAGCACACTATCTACCTTACCCAGACTTGTGGGGCACGAACCTGCAGATTCAGGAGTAAAAGGTGTCCATTTAGTCGCGTCGTCAAAGTCACCTGCGTTTGCTCCTATGAAGACGTATTTATGGTGGGCGGCGCTGCCTATGTTGGCAATATATGGCTCCCCTATCTCATTCAAACCTGAGGTTATTGAAATGAAGCCCGACGTATCACTCGGCGCATAACCAATGCCGTGATAGAAGGCAGGAGTGCCAGAAGCGGCAATAGTACAGCCGGGACACCTTACCTGTAGCGCATCCATGCTGTTGTTGAGGTCTATTGTACCGCTCCAGTTATATGCATTTGTATATAATGTCGCTCCGGTGTCACTACAATAGTGGCACATGCTCAGGTTTTCTTCACCGCCATAGCGTTCCAGTACGTAGGCTCCCGGCTGCATGGTGTCGTAAACAGGTACCCAATAGATATTATTTGTGCTGTCCACAAAAAACGTATCCGACAGGTTGTAGCAATTGACTGCAGCATTGTACACCACTATCTTGCTGCCCGTTGGCATATTCTGCCACACGCTGTTGTAGGCGAGTCGGTAATGCCCCTTGGTGATACCAAAACCCGACACACAACCCTCTAGGTCAAAATTCCCCGCATTATCATCTATCACCCACCCGCTCACATCTACGTACGCTGAGGGAACCGTGTCACAGGCTGTTACCATAAATTCAGCATATTCACAGCCGGGGTATGCACCCGGCCCCTGCGATATTTCTGTTACTGCAAGTACGCCATGTGGGGCAGGGTTGCCATCATATTTTACATGGTAAGAAAAACTACCTATTGATACCCCTGAGTCATCGGTGAAACCACGCACATTAATCACTTCCTCCTGCATTAACGAACCGTCTATTCCATCCAGTAGATAAGGCTCAATGCTAATAGAATATTGAACTCCAGTATCTAATAGAATACTGTCAAGAACAATAGTACTCGACCCATCAAAAATTATTGCTTTTTCATTGGCACTTAATGTTCCATACGTTCCGTGACTGCCCGCAGTTTGCCATTTATCATAAATATCGCCAAGGTAAACTTTAAAATTAGCAGAGCCTGATAGTAAACTCGTGCCAGTATACGGATATTTGCTAAAATCATTTATGAACTGGAGGCTAACAGGAGTGTTTCCTATATCTCCCGGGTTGCCTATCTGGAGCGTGTAAATGTGGGAGTGTTTGGGTGCAGAAGAAAGGTGCATATCCGCAGTATTTAGCGTGACGATGTTGTTGTTACTCTTTACAATAAAAGTTGGGTTTACCCCGTATGTTTCCTGAACGCTCATACCATCGCTCGCAACATCAACACCGCAACTCGATTGGTTATGATCGTCAACTATTCGAGAGAGAAAACATAAACTCATACTGGAAGGCTTTCCTTGGTAGGTTAGGGGGTTTGGCGGGTTCCAATATTGATAAACTATGCTGGAACTACCCGCAGATATAGAAGGAATTGCAACACCGGGCATTGCATAACCTTTGTGGACTTGTGGCAAGCCTCCCGTACCACTTCCAGGATACATTGCTATCGTCCAATCAGGAGTCCATATTTCCGCGCCAAGAGGACTGCCAAGGGTCCAGTAACCATAAACAAATGGAGCCCGCAAGCAACCGTCATCAGCATCGGGAGAAGCTATACAACCCACATTTCTTACTCTTGTATAAAAGTAGTTAGAAGCCCCGTAGGTGCAGCCCGAACAGGCAGCCCACCAAGCTGGCGTTTCATGTGTCGTCAATCCATCTGCATGGTATCTGTTCCATACATCTGAACTACTCCAAACATCCTTTTCAGGAGTTGTAGAGCTATAAAGTGACAGCGTATAGGGTTCCATATACAGGTCGAACGGGTTATCTTTCGACGCAAGGTCCCATCCATGATCGATAAAGTTCGTCCACTCCGCGTGTTGGTCTATACAGCCGGCCAGATCTGTGACTATTAAATTATAGGCGGTTACACCTGTTGCTGCATAAGTAACTGTAGGATTTGAAATTGTATAGTCGTCCAGTGTTGCTGTGCCAAAAATCATAGACCAGTTGTAAGTGTACGGAGTTACACCTCCATTAACCGATGCATTATATTGTGGACTTGGCGCAGTGGCACCCGATGAACCGGGTGCACATAAAGTATTGATGTCGAAACCAGTGATTGACGGATGTGTACCGTTGCCTTCCTCATAAACAGTATTGCTTGTTGCATAAGACACTACAGATGGTGTACCGCCCGTACAATAATCATTGATTGCATTAGTGCTGTATGAAATAGTGCAGTAAACGGGGTTGCCCGGTGCACATAATATATCGGTATAATCAGGACTACTTGTGTAATTGTCATATCCACCCACATTCCAATCATAAACTAAATTCCCACAAGCTGGCGTTGAAAGTGTAGCATGAAAGGTATTTGAAGTCGTTGATGTGCAATTTGACGGGTCGGGCACTACAGTAATAGTTGGTGCGGTATATGCATTGCAAACCATGCGTAACAGGCCGTTATCCGGCAAGTATAAGTTGCCGATCAGGTCAATTGATACATTTGTGGGGTCCCAAATATCTGCACCTGTCGCTGCGTACCCATCACCGCTGGTAGCGTGGGTGCCCGTGCCGGCTACAGTGCTTATCATTCCGCTTCCGTCAATCATTCGGATGCGATAATTTTGATCGTCTGCTATATAAATATTGTTCAGGCAATCGACTTTAACATCAGTTGGAGCTTTCAATTTAGCAGAAATCGCTGTGCGGGAGTCTCCGTTATAGCCTGACGTTGAAATTCCAGCAATAGTTGAAATGTACCCTCCCGACGAAAGGTCTATTCGTCGTATTCGATGGTTCCCATGATCAGCGATGTAGAGGTAGGCACCTGGTGCGTCAACGGCAATCCCATCTGGCAATGAAATTTCCGAGGAACTCGCAACACCTCCGTCTCCGCTAAAGGCAGCGGTTCCGTTCCCAGCAATGGTAGAAATATTGCCTGAACCATCTACTTTCCTTATCCGATTGTTTCCGTGATCAGCAATATATAAATTGCCTAAAGGATCTACAGCCAATCCCCTCGGTTGTGATATCAGAGCAGCAGAAGCAGGTCCACCGTCTCCACTAAAACCGGACCCGCTTGCCGCAATTCCGGTGACCGTAGAAATTACTCCGGCAGTATTTACCTCCCTTACTACGTAGTTCCCTTCTTCTCCAATAAATAAATTTCCAGCGTTGTCCATTGCTAAGTATACAGGGGCATTTATCTTAGCGGATGAAGCTTGCCCACCATCCCCAGAATAGCCTTGACTCGTACCTACACAGACACTCGTGGCCCCTGTTGTGGCATCCATTTTATAAATTTTTGCTGCGTCATGAATAAAATACATGTTTCCAGCAGCATCAAAAACCTGGTTATACATATTACTAGAAACACTGGATAACGTATTTATATTTTGGGCAAATCCATTGTGCACGCTTGTAATAGTAAGGACTATAAACAACAGCAAACAGTTAATTCTTTTCATATGTATTATTTTTTAATTGTCATAAATATCATTTTGTAATAATCAATATTTAAATACTTCAATCTTTCTTTCGCCAATCTTAAGGAAGTAAATACCATTCGGTAAATCCGCAAGATCTATTATGGCGTTACCGCCATTAACATCAGTAATGTCTCCAGATTTGCAGACTCTATCCAAGCAATCGCAATGTATTGATATTTTGGGCAAGTCCTTTGTTCAAGCCGGTTATAATCAGAGTTATAGGCAGGAGACTACATTTAATTCTTTTAATATATGTTATTTTTAGTTGTCAGGAATATCATTTCCAAATAATTAGTATTTGCATATCTTTTTCTTTCGTCCGCCAATTTTAAGGAAGTAGATGCCGTTGGGTAAATCTTCAATGTTAATTATCGAATTACCAATTGCAGTATTATTCAACTCGCCAAACTTGCAAACTCGGTCTGAGCAATCAGTTAAGCAATAAGTCATTGGTAGACTTCCAAATGCAACACTGCCCCTAATCCTAAGAATGCTATTTGTTGGATTTGGATAAGCTTCAATTTCCAGTTCAACACTATTTAGGTCATTTGAAGTTAATGTAGATATCCCAAATTCTGCTACATATTTAAAATTATCAACGTTAGATACACTGTCCGAAAAATCACCTGCCGCAAAGACATTATTGTATTTGTCGGTACATAATGCAATTACTACCGAATTTGCATCAAGTGAATTACTAGTCATTCCCAACTCACTCACAATTTACTTGCTTTATCATATTTTGCAACATACTGCCTGTTGACCGAATTAGTAAATTGCCCAGCTGCATATATAAAATTATTGTCTCCGCCTTCTAACGTAAATATGTTATTATTTGCGTTTAATGCATTCGCAACTCCTCCCGCCATGCTCCAGCTAGTTCCGTCCCAGGCAAAAACATTACTTCGTGTTATGCTAGTATAGACATGTCCAAAATTCACTGCGGCAAAAACATTGTTCATCGAATCAACAATAACAGCAGCAATATCAATAATAGTTCCTACCGAATCGAAACCAGAACCTAACTCTGTCCACGCACTTAGAGAATTAGCCCACTTAGCAACATATTTATGTCCACCGGTATCAGAAAAAGTGCCTGCTGCATATATGTTCAGACTGTGATCAACACAAATACTATTGATAAACAAATTTGCATGCAATCCTGCTAGCTCATTCCAATGGGCACCATTCCATTTTGCGACATAAGATTCACCATAACTATTGCGGAAATTTCCTGCTGCATATACATTCCCACTGTCGTCTACACAAATTGAATTGATGGGGCCATGTGCTTTAAGTGCATTGATTCCAGTTCCAAGTTCGCTCCAAATTGTTCCATCCCATTTTGCTACATACATGTACCCGGACGATGATGTACTATCTTCGGTGAAGGAACCGGCTGCGTAAACATTCCCGTACTTATCAATGCATATTGAGCTAATCATATCATTGGCATTCAGTGCATTGCTACCAATCCCTACCTGGCTCCAATAGTGCAGCATTGCATCCCACCTGGCCACATAATATTTACCGAAGCCTGTATGCGTGTCATTAAAACTACCCGCTGCATATATATTCCCACAACTATCTGAGCATAAAGTAAGGATTGGTTGGTTGGCTTTCAAAGCCCGGTCTCCCGTCCCCAATTCAAACCATCCCTGCCCCCAGCTTTCCCCACACAACCCCACCCAACAAACCAATAAAAACAATAGCTTTTTCATGTACATAACAGTGTGCAATAACGCTGTAAATTTGTGTTTAAAATCAATGCGTTATCAAACCTAATGAATGTTTATGACATTTTGTACTTTTATTGGTTGTTTTTTTTATTGAAAATAAAATAATTACTTCTTAATTTATTTTGTAATGTTTGGCATAGTTTTTGTAATTATAAGCCCCGTGCATGTGGCAGCTTCACTCATTGCAGCTCCATTACGTTCACCACTTCGCTAACGCTCAGGAGTTCACTCCATGTCACTTTCATTCGTTTCAGCCCCCACATTTGCACCGCACAGCAAGAATGGCTCATTCTGTCATGCAGCGCAGCCACGCACAAAAAGCCACCCGCCAGCGCATCATTCCTTCACTCGCCATACTTGCTTTCCAGCCACCGCACCCCGAGGTTAATGCAAAAAATAACATCGTGTATTTCGAAACCTAACAGAAAATCCACTCTACATTGGGTGGATTTTCTGTTTATTGGTAGCTTTGGCGGACAAACAATTTCAAAATCATATACAATGAACAAGCAAGTTTTTATCAATTTAGCAGTGAATGACGTCGAAAAGTCAATGAACCTTTACACCAAAATGGGGTTTACAAACAACCCTCAGTTTTCAGATGAATCGGGAAAATGTATGGTTTGGAGTGAGAGCATTTTTGTTATGATTTTGTCTCATGATAAATTTAAAACTTTCACAAAAAAGCCGATAGCTGATACCAGGAATAATATTGCCGGACTATTCTCTCTCTCGGTTGACAGTGTTGAAAGCGTAAACGAAATTGTAAACAATGCAATTTCTGCAGGAGGGATAGAACCAAATGAAATGAGAGATTACGGTTTTATGCAACAAAGAACTGTTGAAGATTTTGACGGGCACACCTGGGAGATCTTTTACATGGACCTGAGCAAATTTCCATCACAGGAAAAATAACGACTTTTAAATTTGTCAAAGAGAAAAGATTGAAATTATTTAGCGGACCATTACGGGACGAGCACAGGATATTCCAATCGCAGATGCCAAGACCGATTAAAGCACAATAAGAATTTAGAAAAGCAACGGTATGTTCCTGATTGCAGGCGAGTCCCCTACTTTCAGGTACTCGCCTGCAATTAGTGCACTAAAGCAGATTTTACCAGGCAAAAATCAAAAGTAAATCCATTAAGCAGCAACGGTTCTTTGCCGGCGGCGTTCAACGATCCAAATAAATATTACACCCAAGGTGTAGGCCAGCATATC
>CANCOG010000249.1 GCA_947379685.1 Flavipsychrobacter stenotrophus
TTGTCACAGACCTTTCCTGGTCTCCTGACTGGGAATTTAATGCCGGCTACGGCATTGGCCTTACCGGTGTTACTGAAAATGACATTTTCAAGGTAATTTTAGGCTACAGGCTGCATAAGAAAGCTCATAGATAGCGAGGTGCATACTTAAGGCTGTTGCTTTACCTGTACCTTGTGCTCTAAAAACAACGTACTCATTTTAAATATTCTTCCTCAAATGCTTCGCTGTTGCCCCTTGTGGTAAAGTGCTCATGAATGGATGTTCGCCGCGAAAGCTTTAAAGGCAATAATTCAATATTACTCCCATCGCCTTTTTTGTCGTAAATTTGCCATCTTGAAATACAATAACAATACGAAGCCATCAAAACCGCTGCCACTGTTAATAGGCCGCAAGCCTGTGCTCGAAGCTATGGAACAGGGTGCTGCAGTAGAAAAAATCTTCATGCTGCGTACGGCAACAGGGCCGGAAATCAACGCAATCAAACAAAAAGCAAGAGAATTCAACATTCCTGTTAGTCAGGTTCCTGTTGAAAAACTCGATTATATGACCAAGAGCCAGCATCAGGGCGTAGTGGCGTATACTTCATTGCTTGAATACGTTGACTTGCAGGCTGGCATTTCGTATGTTGTTGACCAGGGTGAGACTCCCTTATTCCTCTTACTAGACGGAATTACCGATGTACGCAATATTGGCGCAATTGCACGAAGCGCATTATGCTGTGGTGCTCAGGGTATTATACTGCCTACTTCACATAGTGCTTCACTTACGGAAGAGGCTATAAAGACCTCGGCCGGAGCCTTGAAAAAAATTATGCTTTGCCGCACACCTTCAGTTCCGCAGGCAATTGATGTACTCAAACTTAACGGCATACAGATCCTCGGCACCCAAATGAAGGGCAGCGTACCAGTATACGAAAGTGACTTGTGCATACCTACAGTCATAGTGATGGGCGCAGAAGATACAGGTATCAGCAAGGACGTTTTAAAACGTGCAGATCAGTTGATACGCATACCTATGTCCGGCAATTTTGATTCACTCAATGTGTCGGTTGCTGCGGGCATGATTTTATACGAAGCATTACGGCAAAGGATATTGCCTGCCAAAGGTTAAATTAACCTTTTGGAGCCCTCCTTTACTGCGCTTTTTCGAATGAGTTTTGATAATTTTACCCTCTGAAATAAACGATTTACAATGATAGAAATTAAAGTCCCCACCGTAGGTGAATCCATTAGCGAAGTTACATTAGTAAAGTGGCTGAAAAAGGAAGGGGATTATGCCAACAGAGATGAAGTGCTCTGTGAACTCGAATCTGAAAAGGCTACCTTTGAGTTGACCGCCGAACAACCCGGAACGTTGCACATTGTTGCTGCCGAAGGTGCAACACTCAAGATCGGTGATATTGCCTGTTCAATAGACGAAACAGCGGCCAAACCCGAAGGTGCAGCCCCTGTGGTTGCCAATGCAGCACCTGCAGTAAAGGCAGAAACGCCTAAACCCGCCGCCGCTACCCCAGCCCCATCACCTGCCACCGATGTAAAAGCAACTCCGGTTGCCAGCGCAATAATGAGCGACAAACAGGTTAAACCCGAAGCAGTAAAAGGCAGTGGTTCGATGGGCAGAATTATGAAACAAGACGTACTGGAAGCGATAAGCAATGCCGGTAAAAAATCTGGTGCCGACGCATTTTCACGCGAAGAGCGCAAGGACAAAATGAGCAATCTGCGTAAAACAGTTTCGCGCAGGCTGGTTGAAGCCAAGAATAGCACGGCTATGCTTACCACCTTCAATGAAGTGGACATGACCCGCATCATGGAGATCAGGAAGCAGTATAAAGACAACTTTAAGGAGGCCCATGGTGTAAACCTCGGGTTTATGTCCTTTTTTGCTAAAGCTTGTTGCATAGCGCTGCAGGAATGGCCTGCCGTAAATGCATACATTGATGGTGAAAATATTATCTACCACGAATATTGCGATATCTCGATTGCTGTTTCTGCGCCAAAGGGATTGGTGGTTCCGGTAATCCGTAATGTGGAAAGCCTGAGCCTCGCTGATATTGAACTCAAAGTGGTTGAGGTGGCTAAAAAGGCCCGCGACAACAAATTAACTCCAGATGAAATGAGTGGTGGAACCTTCACCATTACTAATGGTGGCGTGTTTGGTTCACTTATGTCGACACCTATTATCAACATACCTCAGTCGGCAATACTGGGTATGCACAAGATTCAGGACCGCCCAATGGCCATCAATGGCAAGGTGGAAATTCGCCCTATGATGTACCTGGCTGTAAGCTATGATCACCGAATCATCGATGGCCGTGAGTCAGTTGGCTTCCTGGTAAGGGTAAAGGAATTGCTCGAAAACCCAGAATTGTTACTGTTGGGCAAGGACCCGGTAAAGGTTTTGCTGGAATTGTAATACAAAACTAATATTCAATATAATGCCCGCCGGAGTGTATACTTGGGTGGGCTTTTTGTTTGAATCTACAGTGTCGGCAACTACTGCCCTCCTTGCAACTTAACCGTATTATCGGCAATAGTGATCACCTCCTTTATCGCTTTGTCCAGATCCTGAACGGCTTTTTCCATTTGTGGCCATATCTCTTCCCGGAATTCCTCAATGGTCATATACTCCATAACGAGCATAGCGCCCATCAAACGGGTGAGCGGTTCCCTTATATTATGTGCGTTGTATTGAATTAACTCCAGCAACTTTTTGTTAGCCTGAACCAGTTTTGTGTTGGCATCTGCCAGTTCCCTTGTGCGGATCTCGATTATCTTTTCCTGCTCAGAAACCAATTCTTCTATCAAACGTTTTTGATGAAGTATCTCGTCATTGCTGTTCTTCAATTCTACGTTGCGGAGTTGGAAGATCTCATTATCTCTTTCTTTCAATTCTAACTGTCGTAATATTCCCGCCTGCTCAACAGCCTTCAATTCCTGTTCTTTTTTTAACAGTGCCGCGACGGTACGCTGATAGGACACCGATAGAACTATGCCCCACAATGCAGCCAGCAAGAAGCACATCACACTATTGGAGAAATTGAATAAGTCGACCTGGGTTTGTTTCAGCTGAAATAATGGCGGTTCATTCTTGATAAAAAAATCAATGACAAGGTAAAACAATGTACAGCCCACACCCAGCCCAATTTTTAAAAACCAGGATGCATTGTGCTTTAGAAAAGGTAAAATGGCTATCAATGGAATGAAATTCTGGAATCCCGCACCCCACCCCAGCAACCTGACTGCGATACCTTGATGAACAGTTGCTTCAAGAATACCAATAATCATGGCCGCATTATGGTGCCCCCTGCGGTTTAGTACCAGCGCAGAGATATAAAGTGCAATGCTGCCGAACTGAACCAGCATCATTGCGCTTTGTCCAATGTTCATGAACACAACGATCCATGAGCAATGCAGCAACGTTATGAGCGTGTAGGCAAGATTACTGATGTTGTAAAACCAATAATTTTCTTCCCTTACAAAGCCGGGTATTGCAGTAAAATACCGTGAAGCACTGTTAGCCAAACGGCCAAAAAATGAATTTGAAGTCACCATGCACAAAAATCGGATCTGCTGCAAAGCTATCGCAATTAGTGTTCATACACATTCTTTTCATCTATCGCGTTATACAGCAAACTGATAAAGTCCTTACCAATTACCTGGGTGGCGATCAACCCCTTTCTTACGGGTATAACGCGGAACCACCGTGTAAGTATAACCAATATGATTACTGTTTTCGACAAACGTTATTTCAACCACTTCTGGTTCAAACAACCTGTTTACCCGCGAAACGACTCCGTTAATGTAGTTTAATGAAGTTCTGATGATGGCATTGTTTTCCCTGTTCAAGCGTCTCATAACAATATTTTTTTAGTCTGTTAACTAATATTGTAAAAGTAGCTTGCTATGGCAACGATTCCTTTGACCCTAATCACAGTTGAAGTTGACTTTTATCAAATCTAGAGATATATCGCATTGTCTTCCAATCTTTCATGCAATTTGGGTTCTTCGTCACCATAACCAACAAGAATAGCAAGTTGAATCTCCTCTTCTGCGGGAATGTTGAGTGCATAAAAATCTTTGGTTTGGGTTATGAATCTAGCAAAGCCAACAGGGCATGTGTCCAGTCCCAGAGCCTTTGCTGCCAGCATAATGTTCTGGGCGCACATGCCAACATCAAGTGCTCCCCACTCGTCGGCTTTGGGCGAAGTAATGAATATAACAACAGGAGCTTCATAAAAAACATGGTCATCGCTTGTCAGAAAATTGACCATAGTAGAAAGATGAAAAAAACTTAAAGTCAGCTTTACTGCCTCCTTCATGCTCACATGCTTTAACTCTTTTACTACTATTTCTGCTATTTCCTTTGAGTACCTTTTGATTTTTGTGGCGTCTGAAAGTATATAGAATTTCCATGGTTGCCGGTTCATGGCCGATGGCGCCATGCGACCGGCATCCAATAATATCTCTATCAGTTCATTGGGCACAGTCATATGTTTGTACTTCCGCACTGCCCTTCTGTTATAAATATTTTTCAGTATTTCATTCATGGATTAACTTTTAAATATTCGATTATAATTCAACATTGTTTTGCAACCAAAATTTAATCCCGGCCTTCAACAGCACCGGGATTAAAATACTATACATAAATCTCTTGCCGATTTATTTGACAGCTATTGAAGTACCGTTGCGCTGTATTGTTTTTTCGTTCCGGGGCAATGTGAGTTTCAGTATACCACCGTCGTAGGAGGCTTCGATCTTATCTTGCTGTACATCTTCCGGTATAGAAAAGGAACGCGAGAAAGACGAATAATTGTATTCCTGACGACTATACTTATCCTCCTTTTCTTCTTTGTTTTCCTCTTTATGCCCGCTTATCGTAAGCATATTGTTGTCTACATCAATTTTAAAATCGGACTTGTGTAGTCCCGGGGCAGCTACATCCAACTTGTAACTGCTTTTGTCTTCCGTAACATTTACTTTAGGTAAGGTAAGCACCCTTCCCTGATGTCTATCGGGGAACCATTCGTTCCATGGCTCAAAAAAATCGCTGAAGGCTGATGGCAGTCCGAATCCCGGCCTTCTCGTTGCTAATGTTTTGATTGACATAAAAAAATTGTTTTGTTTTTGGTGAATTAAAAATTATACCACAAAACTAGAGTTGTCACCCTCCCTTGAAAATGACTTGCGTCAGCCAGTATCATGAACTTAATCAGCATGTTCCTTTGCCTTCACAATCCTTAAATCCACATGTTTATTTCCAAAACTGCGACACTTTGATTGGTTCCATTTGGCCGCATAAGCTCCATATTGAAAGCGCGTTCGAGTCACTGGTACTGTATATATATTGGTGCAGGATATAGTTGGATAACCTCTGCTGGTTGCATCATCTTTTTCCAACCCGGAGAAAGAATATCATTTTTGTAAAACAACTTGAAACCAGCAAACTGAACCGGCTCATTTACAATAGCTGTCTTGTAACTGTCTCTTTTCTTTGCGGGAAACCCAAAGCCATCCATGTTCATTACAATCTGTACTTCAGGACGGGTGAGTATCTGCTTGTAATTGGTAACCATTTCCTTAGTAAATCTGTGTACGACCAGCACTTTTGGTGGCACATTATATTTGACAACAATGTCTGCAAGAAACGAAGCGGCGTAATTAACATCGGCAGCATCAAACGTGCCAATAACAGAACAGGGCACCTCTCCACCCTTCATGGAATATTCGGGGTCAATACCCAGATGCACATCTGGCATTTTAAAGTATGGTTCCAAAAGAGGTAGCTCCTCTTCAAGTGTACTATGCCCTACCTGAACATCAAGAATAAGAATGCCATTGATCTTCCTCGCAAGCATAAGGGCTTTATCTATCTGAGTAAAGGGCATTCGCAACCTGTACTTACTGTATTGACCAGGCTTTTTTTGGGCGGTTACCGCTATATAATGAATTGCAGGAAGAACCGGTATTACCGAATCTGCCATTTCCCAGTTTTTTACTTCCCCATTCAGTTTGTTCAGCATACTGTCGGGAGTCAATTCCCCCAAAATACCCATGCCAGCAGAATAGAAATTACCATAAAAAGCAACAATTCTTTTATAGGGCAAAATTGCTCCCGGTAATGGGTAAGCTGTTTTCACCGGCCACTTTCCGGTTATTTTTTCGTGAGCCAGGTATACCATCCTTGAATTGTATAGTATGGTATCTGATGTAACTGAATCTGCAAGTGGTTTTGCACCGGCGGGGGCAGAAACGGTTTTGGCAGGAACGTTGACTGGCTTTTCTTTCTTCGCATTTACACTATTACAACAACTAAAGAACGAAACAACCAAAACCGCCGAAATTCGAAACGTGCTACCTGAAAAACCACTGCTCATCTTTTTAAATTCCATCTACTTTAAAGTTGAATGAAGCTGTTTTAGCTTCCGGTAAAATTCCAAAATGATCAACATCAAATTAATGAGCATTGTCACCTGTTGCGGTGATACTTGTCAATACTTTATAAAAGACATGCCAGGCGGGCTCAAAGGCTAATGGTAGAATTTTTTAAGGGCAGAAGCCAAATGAGCTATATCCCATGTGCCGTCAACAATGATCCGGTTAATTGTAAAAAGTGGCAAATTTGCATCACCTTTTCCCCACAATTGAAAAGCAGCCAGAAAACCATATCCTTTTAACCTGCGGGGTGCCACGGTATCCCACTTACCATTAGGATAGGCAAAATAGTTTACCGGAGAACCTGTAATTTTCTCAAGCTGGTCCTTAGCGGAGACTATCTGAATTTCCCAGTCCTTGTCATTATAACCGGAAACACTGTGATGGTCCCAGGTATGACATCCAATGATGTTGCCTTCCTTCGAAAGTTCATTGATTTCATTGGCACTTACGTATCCCTTTTTATTTATAACAATAGTCATTATAAAGAAAACAGCTTTGAACCCTTGCTTGTTCAATTCCGGCAATGCGTTATCTACTTGGCCACCGGTACCGTCATCGAATGTAATGATGATAGGTTTTTCAGGCAATCGGGCTCCGGTTTCAATATACCTGATCATTTGGTCAGGTAAAATTACATGATACCCCATGTCATGCAACCATTGCATTTGTTCCTTAAAACGAGAAACTGGAAGAATGTATGTACGGGCATTCCTCGAGTCTGAACCTGTCCAGTCTCTAACCTGGTGATAGCACAAAACTGGAACCCGTTGTAACATGGAATGATCCTCTTTTTGTTCCATGGCACTTTCCGATTTTGTCATTGCGGAACCAGGAAGTCCAAAGGATTCTCCTGCCTGCAATTCAACCAGGCTATGCTGAGCAAATGCCCGGATTTGCAATCCGAAAAACAGCAATAACAT
>CANCOG010000250.1 GCA_947379685.1 Flavipsychrobacter stenotrophus
TGGAGTAGTCACTGGTGTAATTCCAGGTTTGGATACCATCACCTACACTTTATATGGTCATCAAACGGCCACCAAAATTATTCGTGTCCTGGGTACTGCCGGGTTGGGCACCATTTCCGGAAGTCACAGTGTATGCGCCGGATCAACCATTGCTTTGAGCACGACGATTCCTGGCGGCACCTGGAACAGTTCAGGTGCTGGTATTGCTACGGTTTCTGCTTCTGGGGTTGTAACGGGAGTTTCTCCCGGAAATGATACTGTTTTTTATACGGTTGCCGGCACTTGCGGTACAGGAACAGTACCTTATGGTATTTCTGTGGTAACAAGCCCGGTTGCGGGTACATTGTCCGGCCCAACGTCAGTTTGTACCAGTGCTACTATTAGTTTGGCATCAACAGCTACTGGCGGGACCTGGAGCGCCAGCAACTCTTCAGCTACAGTTGCGGGTGGGGTAGTGAGTGGTGTGACTGCTGGTACCGATACAATATTTTACTCGGTTACGAACGTCTGTGGGTCAACAGTTGCCAGCGCCGTTATTAGTATTAATCCAATACCCGTGGCCGGCGCAATATCGGGAAGCTCCAGCGTTTGTGTAGGGTCAACTACAACGCTTTCAGCTACTGTTGCCGGCGGGATATGGAGTTTGAGTAGTTCATCAATTGCCAGTGTTGCTGGTGGCGTGGTCTCGGCACTGAGCGCAGGAACAGATACAGTTTTTTATATGGTAACAAATGTTTGTGGTTCTGCTATTGCACATTTCATTGTTACTGTCATCCCAATGCCAGTTGCAGGTACAATAGCTGGTGCTTCCAGTATTTGTGCCGGGTCAACTACAACATTTACCACGTCCATATCTGGCGGTACATGGACTGTAAGCAATACTGCTGCCACTGTGTC
This sequence comes from Flavipsychrobacter stenotrophus, assembly GCA_947379685.1. Lineage (GTDB taxonomy): Bacteria > Bacteroidota > Bacteroidia > Chitinophagales > Chitinophagaceae > Flavipsychrobacter > Flavipsychrobacter stenotropha_B. Next base: position 898 of record CANCOG010000250.1, read on the forward strand.
CGGAGGTATTGTAACGGGAATTAGCGCAGGTACCGATACCATTTTTTACACAGTTACTAACACATGTGGTTCAGCGACGGACGGTGCCATTATTACTATAAATCCATTGCCAGTTGCTGGAACGGTATCTGGTAGCTCCACCATATGTGTCGGATCAACTACAACGCTTTCAGCAACGGTATCAGGTGGGGTTTGGAGTGTGAGTAGTTCATCAATAGCCAGTGTTTCAGGTGGCGTGGTTACTGCATTAAGCGCGGGTACCGATACTGTCTTTTATACGGTGACGAGTATATGCGGCTCTGCTGAAGCCAGATCTGTTATTAACATTATCCCGATGCCATTTGCCGGCACTATTTCCGGGAGCACTGGTATTTGTGCGGGGTCAACGACAACTTTAACTGCAACAGGATCAGGCGGGGTATGGAGTGTAAGCAGTTCTGCCATCGCAAGTGTTTCCGGTGGAGTTGTAGTTGCGCTAAGTGCTGGAGTAGATACAGTGTTTTATAATGTTACCAATTCATGTGGAACCGCTTCTGCGCACATTATTGTTACCATTACTCCGCTACCGGTTGCAGGGACTGTTTCGGGAGCCACCAATGTCTGTGTTGGTTCGTCAGATACGCTCACTACTTCGACAGTCGGCGGCGTTTGGTTGAGCAGTAATCCTGCCCTGGCAACCATATCCACAGGAATCATGACTGGGGTGAGTACGGGTGCTGATACCATTTGGTATATTGTGAGCAATAGTTGTGGAAATGATACTGCATTTACACCTATTACCATTTTAGACGCTCCTACAGCCGGTTCAATTGCCGGGCCTGGAAACGTATGTGTTGGGAGCAGCATTACGCTATCCTCTTCAACTACCGGTGGCACATGGAGCAGTAGTAGCTCACGTGTGACGTTGTCTGGTGGTACGATCAACGGAATATCTGCGGGAAGCGCAACTATCACTTATACTGTGGTGAATATTTGTGGCGCTGCTAATGTGACCAGAGTAATATCCATCGATCCGTTACCAGATGCTGGTACGATAACAGGGACAGATACTATTTGCGAAGCTACAACTACGACAATGACTGACCCGGCAAGCGGAGGAAGCTGGAATAGTAGTAATAGTGCTATAGCAACTGTTGCTGCTACTGGGTTGGTTACAGGTGTAAGTGCTGGAAGCGTAAACATATCATACAGTGCTACCAATACTTGCGGAACTCTTTCTGCGCTCTCGCCATTACAAGTAAAAGCGCTAGCTGATTGCCCAAATGAGATCAAAATTATTAGTAGCGATGCAAATACTGAACTTACCATTTCACCCAACCCAAACACCGGCATATTTGTTATTGAAGTACCATCTCGCAACAGCGACGTACTCATCTCCATCACCGATGCAGCTGGCAAGACCGTTAAAACGCTCAACATCTCCAATATCAACCAACTAAAGGTCCCGATGGACATGACCAAGGTAGCCGCAGGTGTATACATGGTACGTGTAGAAGTTGATGGTAGGGTTTGGAGGAAGAAAATTGTAGTTATGTAATTGACCTGATTATTTGAAAGAATTTTACGAGGCAGCAGGAGATTATCCTTGCTGCTTCGTTATTTTTATCTATATGTCTCCTATTGATTTCCTTACTTTTGTTAACAGGAATTGACCTTAAACTACCGTTAGTGAAAAATAACGACCGTTCGTTCCTTTTTTCTTTTTTTTATTTTTAAGTGTTTTACTTTCGAAAGAAAAATAACTTTTAAAATACCCACCTTATGAAAAAGTACATTTTCCCCCTTTGCCGCATGGCGGCACTCCTCGCTATCATTTTATTTTCCTGTAATCAAGCCGATGGGCAGGCGATTGTAACTACTGTGGCATCCAGTTCAGCGGATTACGGCTATGCCGGAGATGGTGCGGCGGCAACCTCATCAACGGTCCAGTTTGGGACAATTGCGTCAATTGCCGTAGACACCGCAGGTAACGTTTTTATGGCTGACGCCACCAACTTCAGGATCAGAAAGGTCGATCATGTTACTGGCGTAATTTCCACATTCGTTGGCGACGGAAGGGACCGGCTGTACGGTGATGGTCACTATGCTTATCTTTCTTCACTCTGTACGGTATCAGCCATGTGTTTTGATATTTATGGAAATCTATATATTTATGATAGTTTAAGAATCAGAAAAGTAAATCATACCACGCACATTGTTTCAACTGTTGCCGGCAGGGGCACACGAGGTTTTACCGGCGACGGTGGTGCTGCCACTGCTGCCCGTATACAGGAAGGGCAGGCACTTTATGTTGACACAGCCGGGAATATTTTTATCGGATGTGGAAACAGAATCAGAAAAGTTGATGCATCAACAGGCATAATACAAACAATTGCAGGAGACGGAATACCCGGAGGAAGGGGCGATGGTGGTCAGGCTACCGATGCACGCATATTCTCGGTACTTGGTATCGCAGGCGACCGAAATGGCAATATCTATTTTACGCAAACGAACAGTGGCTATGATGTCTTTTACCGCACTGTGCACCCTGACTATGATAGTTCACGGCTACGGAAAATTGATACAGCGGGTATAATTACCAACTTTGCCGGAGGAGGCATACAGTTCTCTGACGGTTGTCAGGCATCAGATGCACGCCTTATGGCTGGAATTTTGATGACAGACACTTCGGGGAATTTGTTGTGTTTCGACAACCGCGCAATGGGAATTAAGAGGATTGACCTCAATACAGGCATAATCAATACAATTTACAATCCTGGCAATAGACAAACTGGATGGAACAACCAGGCACATTCTGCTTCGGCATGTGATAGCAGGGGGCGTGTGTATTACATGGAATATCGTAATTTGACAAGAGTTTCCGGGGCGGTTTCAGCATTAAATACATGGACAGTAAGGGATACTTTGCTTTCAGCACCTTGCACCATGCCGGCAGTTTACGGCTTTATTGTTCAGGGAACTATTAATGGGGTGCCGTCTTCGACTGATTCGGCTACTATTACACTTAATTTCGCGGAACGTTTATTTTATTACCCCGGGACTACACGAACATATCGCCTGCCATACACTTATTCAGGAGGCACTTATACCTTCGGGTCCGGTGCTGTACTTGATACTTTTACCTATAACTTCCCCAAACAGTATCTGCCACGTTTGACACTCAACTCTTTAAATGGGTATATTGATTATTATCAGATTCCATCCATAATGGTTGGGAATGGATGCGCTACCGGGATAACTGAAATTCACACTGACATTGAGGATACTTTTATTGCGTCACCTTGCGGCATTCCAGTCACCGTGCAGTTTAAGCTCAATGGTACTGGTGCATACAATTACAGCTACTACGCTACGGATACTCTTTACACTCCTCCTGTTGCCGGCGATTCGGTGTATCTGGTTATTGATTATGGCGACGGAATGTCAGATATGCACGTCGTTCCCTATGATTCAAGCACAAACTGGAATTTTAACTATGTTGGTAATCATACATATACTACAATCGGCAACTTTTACGTGAGAGTATTCATGAGCAATTCTTCGGGCAACAGCGTTGGTTGGGCTTCAGATGATCCTTTTTACCCGCAGTGGGTACCCATTGTTCATATTGCAAATTGCAGCGGCGGGAACCTATTTTCGCGGGTGACGGTCGACCACAATTCTGCTTGTCACTTTCCTGATACAGTTACCTATCATTGTTTTGGCAAGGTAGTTGACTCAGCTATGATAGGAACTACCTCAATGGCTTTAAACTTAAACTACGGCGATGGATCTACAGAAGTCATGAACGTCCCGATTGTTTATCACACATATTTGCCCTATCCTGTTTCCCCTTATTATACCTACGGTGGATATACTTTTGATACTGTAATTACCCACATATTTTCAATGCCGGGCATTTACACATCCTTGTATCATGATACCGCAGGAGCTTACCCGTGCGACTCAATAGTTAACTATGGTAACTCTCCTTCTCAACTGGTGATAGGGTCGGCTTGCTCACCGTTAACCGGAGTATTCTATATCGATTCAAATAATAATTGCACCTATGATACAGGAGAAGTAACATTGGGATATTGGCCCTATGCATTGGTCGATTACACGGCAGGTGATACATCATATGGCTGGTGCGATACTTTCGGAGTTTATTCTTTAAATGTCATAGCGGGTGATTCTTTTGCTGTCATTTCTGACCCCGCCGCTGCGTTTTCATTCTATGGTACCACCGGAGCAACACTTTCACCATCTTGCCCGTCCACCGGCTTGTATGGTTTTACAGCGACTTCCGGCACCTCAATGGCTCATGATTTTGCTTTCACCTGTGCCGCGCCGGATACTGTAGATATGTCGATTTCCGGTTGGTGCTGGGGCCTGGTACCCGGCGATACCGGTGTGTTGAGCATTTGGTCAAGTAATGAATATGGATACATGTGTGATACACTTAGTTCAACAGTTACGCTTACCCTGGATTCCAGACTTACTTACCAGGGAATGATCTCTGGCCCTGCTCCCACAAGTATTTCCGGAAGCACCTATACCTGGGACTTTTCATCAAGCGGCAGTTTGTTCGATTTCAATGCTTTTATGGCGGTCACTACCGATACGGCTGCAACTATTTTCGATACTATAGTCAATACACTTTTTATAGCCCCAACCCGGGTTACTGATGGTGATTTGCCCAATAATAAGTATACCTGGCGCCAGCCCGTTGTTTCGTCATGGGATCCTAACGAAAAGCAAGTTTCGCCTACAGGTTATGGGCCAGAAGGATTTATAAAGAACGAGACTCCGCTTAGCTACATGGTACATTTCCAGAACACAGGTTCAGCTCCGGCAAGAAATGTTACCGTGGTAGATACAATTAGTGCTGACCTCGATATTTCAACACTTCAGGTTATTGGGTCAAGCCATGCCGTTCAGGTATATCATTTTCCTGGTAACATCGTAAAATTCAGGTTCAATAATATTCGCCTCATTGACAGTACTACAAATCCTGCACAAAGTGTCGGTTATATCGCCTATAATATATTACCGCACCACAATCTGGCTGCCGGTACCCAAATAACTAATACTGCTAACATATATTTCGATTATAACCCCGCAGTAGTAACAAATTCGACCATTAATACCATCGATGACTCAATCGGAATTATTGTTGGCCCTGGCAGGGTATGCGTGGGTAATTCAATTAATCTTGCAGGTCACCATGCGAAAGGGACATGGTCCATATCAAATGGCCGGGCGACTATTTCGGCAAGTGGTGTTGTTACCGGAATCACACCGGGGCTCGATACTGTAATGCTGGCTTGTGAGAACGGAGGCACCACCACCAGAGTGATACGTGTTGATGTATTCCCGACACCAACGGTTTCTGGAGTGCTGGCAGTTTGCGAATCGGCAAACATCACGTTACATGGCTCAGATACCCTTGATGAAGCCTGGTCTGTTGCCAATACACATGCATCGGTTGTTGGCGGGGTTGTTGCCGGTATTACGGCCGGGCCCGATACCGTTTACTATTCAGTAACCAATTCATGTGGAACGGCAAGTACATCACACTTGGTTACAGTTAATCCGCTGGCCCACGCTGGCTCGATTTCCGGATCGGTTACAACAATTTGCAGCGGAGACTCAACCGCGTATATAGACACGGTAAGCGGTGCAATCTGGACGAGCAGCAATACCTCAATTGCTACAGTTGGCATGTTTGGCATGGTGCACGGCACGGGCGGCGGAACAGCCATAATTTCCGTTACAGTTACCAATATATGCAATACCGATATTGCGACTAAACTTGTGCATATTAATCGAACACCTGTTGCCGGTTCCGTTTATGGTCTTGCAAATATTTGTGTTGCCGCGTCTGCTCATTTTGGAGATACAACTGGTACTGCAGGTGGCGCATGGTATAGTGCAAATACAAGTGTAGCTTCTGTAGATGCAGCAGGATTGGTCTATGGCGTATCTCCCGGTACGACTGTTATCAGTTACGAGATAGCGACTGCAACCTGCGGTACTGCAATAGCGACCAGGTCAGTTACTGTAAATTCATTGCCTTATGCCGGTTCTATTAGCGGTTCATCTAATGTTTGCGTTTCGGCAGGGATTACGTTGACTTCTTCAGGTGCAAGTGCCGGAGGCTCATGGAGCAGCAGTACTACATCAATCGGTACCATTGGTACAACCAGTGGGGTAGTGACAGGTGTATCTGCCGGAAATACGACAATTACTTACAGCGTTTCGACAGCCTTGTGCGGAAGCGCGTTTACAACTACTCCTATTACAGTGAATGCGCTGCCAGTTGCGGGAACAATTACCGGGGGCACCATTGTTTGTGAGGGCGTTTCCATTGCACTTGCCCACGTTTCCGGAACGACTTCGGGCTCTTGGAGCAGCAGTGATACTTCAAGCCTCAGGGTAAGTAGCACTGGGACTGCCACAGGAGTTACGGCTGGGACAG
>CANCOG010000251.1 GCA_947379685.1 Flavipsychrobacter stenotrophus
CCGACCTGTTGCCGATTACCTGATGCAGGTGAACGAGCAGTTTGGGGCGTACAAATATGTTTCCACAATTGACAAAGACCCGATAGTAGATAAATATACCTGCAACAACCAACAGATGTATATGCTCGTTGTACCCGATCAAAAAGGCCGGACATCCAGCTATACCCTTGACCTCGGAAAAGCCAAAACAGCCTGTATTTACACGCCCAGGGCTGGAGCCAATAAAATGGAACTTGTGAGGAAACCTACGACAAATGGCAAAATCACTTTATTGGTGTCTGAGACGCCAATCTTTGTGACCGGGGAATGATCAAATGACCGTTTGAACTATTTCTTATCAGCCAGGGAAAGAATATAGCCTACCATCTTGTCGGCATCAGCTTGCGCAAGTCCGGGATGACCGCCCATAGGCGTTGTACCCCATACACCGCTACCACCAGCCATTACCTTGCCGGAAAGCAGCTTTATGTTCTCGGGCGTGTTTGGATATTTTGCGGCAATTTCCTTGTACGCCGGCCCAACTATTTTTGTGTCCGCTGTGTGACAAGTACCACAATCACTTTTTGACATCAGCGTGAGTCCTTCTGGTTCGTTAGAGGGAGGTGCCGGCTTGGAATCCTTTGGAGTGCTCTCAGCTCCGCCAGTAGCCTTTTCTGAGGATGAATTATTGCAGGCAATCGCTCCGGTTAGTATTACTAAGGATGCGAATAAATATACTTTTTTCAATTTGCTGGTTTTGGTTGGTTGGAAAAATTGATTCGTTGGTTAATGACGTAAAACTAATCACTTTCTGTTATCGGTACTATAGCCATACAGAAAAGAAAAAGTGCAACTAAGTTCTTGACTTGTTGCACTTTTTAGAATTAAATATTAACGAACGGAAAGTTATTTATCCTGATAGATCGAATAGATCTCGATCATATAGTAAGGTTTCCTATCGTTCTTGTAAGTGATGTCAAAAAGATGAACTGATGCATCTTCAGTACGGTACAAATGCTCCAGATATTCTTTATTGGTGTACCTGCGCAATTTTGTCCTTGAATATTTTGCGCCGCCTTCAGTTTGTTTTTTCAGGTGCTCATAAAAATCAAGACTGCGGGTTTCGAACTTGATAGCAACTCTGTCTTTAAATTTCAGGTTATAACCATCGTAATAGGTATAATAAGAAATGACATTATCGCCATTAGTAAATACTGTGCAACGCTCGTTACTTTCCAGATGGCTTAAAATATAGCCCTTGCTGTGTACCAAAGATTCGAAGGCAGGGTAGGAGGCTTTTCTTGCATTCAACAATTCATCAAATGAAAACTCCTGTCCGAAACTCAGCGAACAAAAATACAGTGAGAAAAAAGCAAGAAATATTAGTTTTTTCATGTTTATGTTTTTAAACGTTTAGGACAAAGATAATTTCTTTTGCGTAACGGTAAAATATTTTGTTAAAGAAATTTGTCCTCCTACCTTTCGGTCCAGTCGGTTCACTGTTTCCAACTTACTTTTTGCTAAAATTTTCAGCGCCACTGGGTGATCTTTTGCTACCTGGTTGGTTCAATTTATTTCAATTATAAGCTATCTATGGTGTCTTCTTTCAAAAATCCATGCAATACCCTCAGGCAAAAGTGACTAAGGATAGTTCACTGGCGGGAGCTTTTTTGTTATGCCGGTAATTTCGAAATAGTGCCGTTCACCTTTGTAAGTATAAGATAGCAACGCAACACCTTTGTATTTCACCGGAGCCCTTGCTGCAGTTTGTTGCTTATGTTCTTTTTCTTCACCTGAACCAGGAGGGGCAATTACCCTTTCCCGATAATCGTCATGCGAAATAGCGACAGAAATAGAATATTGTACCGATTTCTTGCCAATTGTTTTTTTAATATTCGCGGTCCCCTGTGGAGTGCTGCCTACCTGCAAAAATGAAAAGGGCGTGTTTTTGATCCAGATGGTATCTGGTACGGGTTCTTTTTTGAACTGGATAAAATCGACCGTAAAATTATAATTGGTGCCTCGCCTGCCTGCAACGCCACCGCTCCAGTTCATCTCCGAACTTTCCACCAGCTTTACATACTGGGCAATTACATCCAGGGTATTGGACAATAAAACGAATATAAAAATTGATATTCTGAGCCTCATTTCACAGTTTTTATTTATCGTTGCAAATTAAGTGCCATCATCCAACTAATGTTGAAAAGATCTCATTATTTATTGCTTTCGGTGCTTGCCTACCTTTGCAGTGGCAGCATGCTGTATATCCATATATCAGAGTTATGGAACAGAAAACACGGCATCGCCACATTTTTGCAAACCAAATCTGCATTTGAAGAAGATCAGGCAATGACTTACTCTGTAGGATGGGCAGGTCTTTTTTGTTTGCTTACTTTGTTACTTGTTTGGTTTCAGATCAGAAAAAAGCAGAAGCGGGCACTAGCTGTTGCCTTGGCTATTCTCACCCTGACAGTTGCGTCATTCTGCATGGATAGTTTCTTTTACTTCGGATAGGGAATATCTGCGACGCTGTTTTAGATATATTGTTCTTTGTGAAATTCGACCTGCCTTTTGTGTCCCGCACATTAACTTTGCGCGAAACAACTTATTTTCGCCACACAAATGAGTACATTAGAGATAATTTTATATTCGGCAATAGCGGTTGCCCAGGTGGTTATACTGGTATGGTATTTTCGCAAAAGCAGTCTAAAATCGAAGAAAGAAAAGGAGAAGCGTGATGCTTTGACCAGGGAATACCCATTTGACGGGTTAAGAAATATTGCACTGAATACCAGCCCCGGGGCTATAATTGCCAATGTGCCTGAAAACGAAGTGCTGGTCTATTCAGCAGTAATGGACTGGGACATGGGTAGCGATATAGTTACGCTGGTTACACAGCTTACAGGAGATGTTAGCATGTATGTAAAGTCGGGTGGGGGAATAATAGGGGCAGGTAAGTACCCTGAGGTAAGTGCAGCTGCCCAGAATTTTACCCGGAACGCACAAACATTCCTGGAATTTGTAACCCCTGCTAATGAAACAACATTGCCTCCAAAAAATTGCGTTCAGTTTTTCCTGTTGACCAATAAGGGTAAGTTTCATGCAACGGAGCTATACAGCAATATCGAAAATGGTACGTCTCGGTGGGCCGGTTTGTTCAATGAAGCCAATAGCCTGATGAGTATCATGCGGAAATTCGCTTTCGCTTAAAAGCCTGTAAATGAATAAAGGTTAACCAGTTGGTTAACCTTTATTCATTTATTTATACTATTGTTCAGTAAGGTTCCAATGCGATATTAAGTCAAGGAGAATTTTCCTAATAAATGCGCGTTACACACTTTTTAGTTTTTAGTTTTTACTTATTTCGCTACATCAATCTTTACCTTCTTATTCTTTATCTTTTCATCCTTGATGAGCTTTAGTGCTTCACCTAGTTTTAGCTTTCTTACAGCTACAAATGAGAAGAAGTCTTTTACATCTATCAGACCAATATCTTCCTGCTTCAGCTTACCCTTGTTGCATAAAAAACCAACAATATCCACTTTATTCACCTTGTCTTTCTTGCCTGCAGCAATGAACAGCGTACTCCATTTTGGCTTGTCGGGGAGAACTTCTGTATCAGGAAGTTTAATTTGTTCAACGTCCTTATCGATATAAACAGGTAAGGTCTCCTCAGGTGAAAGTATCACTATTGCGGTTCCTGTAGCATCCATACGGGCAGTACGGCCATTACGGTGGGTAAAAGTATCCTTGTTATGTGGCAGGTGATAGTGTACAATGTTCCTGATGCCGGGAATGTCCAATCCACGTGCAGCTAAATCGGTGGTTACCAGTACGTTAGTGCTGCCATTTCTGAATTTACATAAAGCACTGTCGCGCTCCTGCTGCTCCATGGCTCCGTGGTAGAATTCATTGTAAATGCCTTTTTGTTCCAGGAATTCACTGGTGCGCTCTACTGATTCGCGGTGATTGCAGAAAACTATAGTTGCCTTATGACCCAGGTAGCACAGCAACCTGAACAATGTCTCCAGTTTATCGTTATCGTCGCTTTTAACGGTTTTAATGGTCAGTCCATTTTCTTCCTCCTCACCTGAAAGGAAGTTAAGCCTTGCCGGATCTTTTAGATTGATAAAGAATGGCATTTCCTCCAGCTGGGTAGCTGAGGTGAGCATTTTCCTGTTTACGGACTTCAGAGAATCTATAATGAAAGACATTTCATCCTGAAAACCCAGTTCCAGCGATTTGTCGAATTCATCGAGCACCAGCATGGTAATGGCGTCGACTGTAATATTTCCGCGCCGGATGTGATCACACAGTCTGCCGGGAGTACCAATAATTACAGCCGGTGGCTGAATGAGGTTATTCTCTTCAGTTTCCCTGAGGTGACCGCCATAGCAGCAGGTAACCTTGTGCCCGGTTCCCATCAAACGAAATACCTGCTCAATTTGTAGGGCCAGTTCGCGCGATGGCACGATCACCATGGCCTGAGTTTGTTTGTTGTCCGCCTCCAGCAGGTCGAGAATAGGCAGTAAGAACGCCAGCGTCTTACCAGATCCTGTACCCGACAATAGTATTACATCATTATGCGTCTTTTTTGCCTCTATCGAAGCAATCTGCATATCATTGAGCGCATCTATCTTTAAATAGGAAAGGATATTTTCAAGTGAATATTTTTTTTCTTGCATTTGGGCAAAAGTACGGAAGTTTATTTAGCTATGGACAGATGGGGGATTTGAGAGATGTTATACTTCACAAATCACACCATCAACATTGCTCGAATTATACTTACAACGTTTAGCTTCGTACATTATAGCGACAGGTCATTGCGAGGTACTAAGCAATCTTAGACGCTTAAGTGTTATTGTGTTGTGAGGTTGCTTCGTACCTCGCAATGACCATTTAATTTTATTTCCAATATGCCCGAATTTATCCGGTCGTAATAATAAATACCCAACTCGCTAGCCCCCTTACATCTTCTCTGGCAACCTGATTCCCAATAATCCCATAGCATGGCGCAAAACCATTGCCGTCATTACGGCCATCATTAATCGGAGCTGTTTCTTTTCTTCGTTCTCGGCCTTTGCAATGCTGAGTTCGGCGTAGAAGGAATTAAAGCTTTGTGCTAACTGGAAGCTGTAATTACATAATTCTGAAGGGTTTAATTCATCAGAAGCTGCGGCAAGTACAGATGGGTATTGTTCCAGTTGAAGTATCATTTTCTTTTCCAGGGGAAGGATATGCTCATTTACGATTAACGCGGGCAGTTCATTTGTACCGGGGACCAATTTGATATTTTCCTTCCTGAGAATGGAACAGATACGGGCATGGGCATACTGTATGAATGTTGCTGTGAACCCGTGCAGGTCTCTTGACTCCTTTGGGTCGAAGATCATTTTCTTCTTAGGTTCTACCCTGAGCAGGTAAAATTTCAGTGCACCTAGACCAATTGTTTCATAGAGAGTTTCCAATTCTTCAGCTGTAAATCCTTCTGTTTTCCCTGATTGTTCTGTCTGCTCTCTCGATAGTCTGATCATTTCATCGACCATGTCATCGGCATCAACCACGGTTCCTTCACGGCTTTTCATACGTCCGCTCGGCAGCTCCACCATGCCATAGGAAAGGTGGTAAATACCATCGGCACAAGGTTCACCCATTTTTTTAAGAATGAGTTTCAGCACCTGCATGTGGTAATTCTGCTCGTCAGCAATTACGTATATTGATTTATCGAGCTGGAAATCATTGTATTTCAATTCAGCGGTGCCGAGGTCCTGAGTGATATATACGGAGGTTCCATCACCACGAAGCAGCAATTTTTCGTCCAGTCCGTCTTCCTTCAGATCAATCCATACAGAACCATTTTCCTTTTTGAAAAGCACACCTTTCTCTAAGCCTTTCTCTACTAGTTTCTTTCCCAGCAGGTAGGTATTGCTTTCGTGATACACCTTATCGAAGGTGATGCCCAGGCGTTTGTAGGTAACATCGAAGCCTTCATACACCCATCCATTCATGGTTTCCCAGAGGTGACGTACATCGGCATCGCCGGCTTCCCACTGGCGCAGCATTTCCTGAGCTTCCAGCATGAGGGGGGCCTCCTTTTCAGCAACCTTTTCATCGGTACCTGCGGCCACCATTGTGGCTACCTCTTGTTTCAGAAGGTCATTGAATTTTACATAGTAGTAACCCGCCAGGTGATCGCCCTTCATGCCAGCTGATTCAGGAGTAGCACCATTTGCCAGGTGCTTCCAGGCAATCATCGATTTGCAAATATGTATGCCCCTGTCATTGATCAGATTGGCTTTTATAACATTATTGCCGGTCGTTTTTAATATCTCAGCCACGGCCGCACCCAGAAAGATGTTTCTCAGGTGACCGAAGTGGAGTGGCTTATTGGTGTTGGGCGATGAATATTCCACCATCACCTTATTTTCATGCTCAGGCTGGAGGCCAAAGCTGGTATTATTGAAATTTTCTGTAAGAAATGACACCCAAACGCTGTCCTTAACCGACATATTGAGAAAACCACTAACAATTGCATATCCCGAAAAGAGTGGGGTATTGGTCACAAGGTAATCTCCCAGCTGCGCACCCAGCGCGTCCGGCTTCATGCGGAGCAATTTCACAAAAGGAAACAGGACAACGGTATAGTCGCCTGTAAACTCAGGCTTGGTCAAATTGATCTGAATTTGGGCGGGATTTATCTCCACATCCGGAAACAAATTTTTTAAAGCGAATTCTACTGCAACTTTTAACTGATCGGAAAGCGTCATTGAACTTTATTGTTTGCGCAAAAATAGATTTTATTTGTGAGTGGAACACGCACACTAGTAGGTTGTGGATAAGTAGAGAGGGTGATGCCAAGCCCTAGTAACTTCAACTAAATAGCGTAGAATAAATGGCCATATCATTTTTAGATTTATTGGAATTCGACATGCCTTATCTCCAGTTTTAAGATATTAAGGATATTGTAATGATGAAATAGTAATTGCGATTTATAGACAACTTTTTTGAAAGCACCTCCTGAAATAAGATTTTTCCTAGCCTAGTTATAAAATTGCCTATCTTACATTTTATTTTGATTTTGATTGTAAAATATTACACATATGGTGTCTGCGGCTTTAAAAATAGTTGGAGAAGAAGTATTAAAAAAAATAATTGACGGCGCAACAAAACGTCTCAGTAAAGATATTTTGCACGTGCCTGAAGGTGACTATAAAAAAATAATTAATAAGTTTCCCGAATTGTATGAAACTCATTGGAATGAAATCTGTAAATGGGCGTATTCAATCCCTTTTATAGGCCTTAGGACACCAGTAA
>CANCOG010000252.1 GCA_947379685.1 Flavipsychrobacter stenotrophus
CGGAGAAACACGCGCCGGACATAGCGATGCAACATGGATCAGCATGCTCGAAGCAGATCTTACAGCAGGCAGGCCTATTATTTATGACGGACACGGTAGCGGCGGAGGACATTGTTTTGTACTTGATGGGTTTGATGCATCTGACAACTTCCATGTTAACTGGGGCTGGAGCGGCTATTGCGATGGTTATTTTGCCATCAATGCTATGAACCCATCCGGCACAGGTACCGGCGGAGGCTCAGGTGGTTACAACAGCGGGCAGGAAGCTATACTCGGCGTTAAACCACCAACCGGTGGAGGTGGCGGCGGAGGCGGAAGTGCTGCCGTTGACACCATTGCATTATATGATTATGTAACACCATCGGCGTCAACTATTAACTACTACGCTGGGTTTAATATCACTACCAACGTATGGAACTACAGTGTCACCTCGTTCTCAGGTGACTTCTGTGCTGCAGCCTTCGACTACACGACTGGTACGTTTATTACGTTCATAGATTCTGTTATGAGTGTTTCTATTCCCGCAGGTTATACTTCCGGAACTTTGACTTTCTCGACGGCTGGTCTGCTTTCCATGCTTCCTGGCAACTACCAGATCGGCATCTTCTATCGTCCTTCAGGGGGTGGGTGGCATTCTGTGTGGAACTACAGTCCGTATATCAATTTTGTACCTATGACAGTTGTAAACCATAATTACATGGAATTGTATGCAGCCATGAGTCCGTCACCAACAACTTTTATCAGGGGAGCTGCAGCATCGGTAACCACAAATATTGCCAACGGATCATCATCAACGTCCTTTAGCGGTAGTTATGACGTATCATTGTACAACCTGGACGGTACATTTAACAGCACTATACAAACCATGTCGGGCATGACACTGGCTGCAGGCTATTATTATACTACACCTCTTACGTTCAGCACGAGCGCAATTACTGCGGCTCCGGGAACTTACCTGCTGGCAACTACCTTTAATGATGGTACAGGCTGGTACCTGGCTGGCGCAGATTACCACACCAACCCAATTTACATTACAATTGCTGACCCAGCACCGGTTCCTGATATTTATGAGGTGAATAATACCTGGGGAACTGCTTTCAATCTGCCGCTTACTTTTTCGGGCACGACTGCTTCAACGTCTACTCCCGGTTCAAACTTTCACCTGGTAAGTGATCAGGACTATTACAAGATCACACTTGCTTCTGGCTACAATTACACTATTCAGGCCCGTGTTAACGACAATGTGAGCAAGGACGATGGCGGCACTTACACTGTAGATGCAACATGGACCTATTCGACCGACAATGGCACTAGCTGGTCTCCAGTGTATAATGATGTTATGCCTGGTGTTATTTCTGTAGGTGGCGGAACTGGAGGAACAGTAATTTTCCATGTTTCACCAGGTTTCGCCGGTGATCTAGGCAATTATCTTTTCAAAATCGTAAATGTAACCCGCGGCCCTGTTACTGCTGTTAACGATGTAAACCTGTCACTTGCAAACATTTACCCAAACCCAGCTTCAGACGTTGTTAATGTTGACCTGCAACAGACCAACATTAAGGCAACCAATGTAGTGCTCACCGACGTACAAGGGAAAACGGTATACAGCAGCAGTCTTAACAACCTGGCTAGCTTCACCATTCCTGTCAATAACCTGGCTGACGGTTTGTACTTTATTGAAATTGCTACAGAAGGAGGAGTAATTAGAAAGAAAATAACGCTGACCAAATGAGAAAACTAATTGCAACGCTGATTGTATTAATATCAGTCGGCCAGCTGAATGAAGCCATCGCTCAGTTCGGTGGTGGAGGAAAGAGTGGCATCGGCCCTGGCTCATTGCCTGTGGTAGTTTATAAAACAAAGAAAGATTACCGGAACCTGGTGCCGGTAACGCTTTCTGATGATAAGAGTAAAATTGTGTCGTACCCCGACCCAAAAGATTTCACATCCGGGAGCCATAACTGGCTCCCGGGTTTATTGCATAAAGGCTATCTTCTGGATAACAGGGGCATTAATAAAAATGTTGCCTACATTAAGCTGACATACAACCAATATGCAAATCTGAAGCGGACACCAACAATTCCTGAACTATATGCGATGATCATAGACAAAGATCCCCTTACTGAGTATTGGGACTGCGGGCAAAGGAAGGATTACAAAGACAGGGTAAAGAAACTGAATAAGTTAATAGACACAAAAAAAATCAAAACCGTCTGCAAAAGCGTGAAATAATAAGCACCATGTGATATGGGCATAAAGTAATTAGCCTAATTTTGCAGCCCGTATGTGCCTTAGAACAATTTTATTGTCATTTCTCTTTTTGCCAATGCTGGCGGGATGTGGTATTTACAGTTTTTCCGGTGCTACTATTGAAGGTAAGAACATCAACATTCATTTGCTTGAAAATAAAGCACAGAATGTTGTGCCAAGCCTTGCTTCAACACTCACGGACAAACTCAGGAGCAGGATATTGTCGCAGACAGGCTTGGCACCTGTATCAACTGACGATGCAGACTACGATATGTCGGGCGCAATAACCAGTTATACCGTAACTGTTTCAGCAGCGCAAAACGTTCAGACAGCAACCAAGAACAGGCTTACACTAAGCGTTAACATTAAATTTAAAAACCGTAAGAACGAAAAAGCTAACTTCACACAGGTATTTACCCGATTCTCAGATTTTGATGCAAGCCAAACCCTTCAAAATGTAGAAAATGCATTGATTGACGATATTGGCAACCAGCTTGCCGACGATATTTTTAATAAAGCATTTGTAAACTGGTAGCAATTAGTATTATGACGGACCAACATTCCATAAATATTATCTCTAACCTATTGCAATCGCCGGAAACACCGTCGACTGGCGATAATGAGATATTGGCTAAGCTGTTTCACAAGTACCCTTACTTTGTGCCCGTCCGTTATATTAAAGCAGCTGAGCAATACAGGAATACAGCATTCTCCAATGAAATGTTGTCCTCGGCCTACCCGTATACTGGTAATTGGATCCAGTTTTGGGAATATGTTCAGGGAATAGAATCAAAAACAGAGGTAGCTGAAACTAGCTCAGTTGACCCATTGGAGTTTCATGCTGACTTCGAGAACGATTCGCCTGGTTCATATCCGCCTGAGGAGGCAGCAACAATTAACGATAGCTCCGAAATCGACGAGCCAACAGCTATTAATGAAAAGCTGGAAGTTGCAGCACCGATATTGGCAGAAGAAGAACCAATCACAGACTTAAATATCACGCTTACCGAAGAAGATGTACCCGCTGAAACGGAGCAGCCAGTTGTACCTGAAATGCCTGTTGCGGTCGATCACACTGGGGAACAAGATGCAGAGGAAGTGACCATAGAATCGGTGGATACAAAACCACCAGTAATAGTTGAAGAATTGGGAGCTAGAGTGTTAATTGAGACAGAGGAAACCCAAGATATTATTCAAGAAAAACAAGACGAACAAAAAGAAGTGCAACAAACAGAACCCATTTTTTCACCGGTATCATCGGAAGATTATTTTATGCAGCAAGGCATAAAAATATCAGGCGAAATGCCGCAACAAGTTGATGAACTTATAGCCGCCCAGGTCGATGCAAGAGATAAGTCGCTGATGGTAATGATGAGTTTTACTGAATGGTTGTTACACTTTAAACATTCATCGGACAAGCAAAAATCTGAAGCGGAAGACCAAAAGGCTGTAAAAACAATGTGGCAAAAAGAAAAACTGGCCGCAGCCCTGGAAGAGGAAAACGATGAAATTCCGGAGAATGTTTTTGAGATGGCAGTCAATTCAATTACGCGTGAAGAAGGCCTGGCTAGCGAATCTTTGGCCGATATATATATCAAACAGGGCAAATACGACAAAGCAGTTGAGATGTATCGTAAATTAAGTTTGCGAAATCCTCAAAAAAATGCTTACTTTGCCCGCAAAATAGAAGAGATTTTAAAAGACAAACATTTATGATTCTAGTTATTACGGGATTGATCTTACTGGCATGCGTGGTTTTAGGCTTTTTTATCCTGGTACAAAACCCTAAGGGCGGCGGTTTATCCGGCAGCTTCGGTAGTATGAGCACACAGGTAATGGGTGTTAAGCAATCTGGCGACATTATGGAAAAAGGCACTTGGGTGCTTATTAGCGTAGTTGCTGGCCTGTGCATCATTTCGGTGATGTTTATGGCTAAACCACAAGGTGGTGATGACAGTGGCAACTCTAAAGCACAGCAGAAATCGGCTCCAGCTAAGAAAAAATAAATCCCTCAGCGGTATTTTATACAATAACAGGCTACTGTATACACAGTTGCCTGTTATTTTTTTGTTGGAAATGAAGGTTTTAGAAGAATTCCGGCTTTTACACCCACCATTCTGAATTATGTGCACCTTTAAATTCGGTAACCAGACCCGGCTTTGGCAGAAATAGTTCTATGCCCTTGCTCTTTGCGTATTGAATGGTTAGCTCCACCGGCTCACGCCAGGCATGTAATGCGAGGTTGAAAGTACCCCAGTGAATCGGCATCATCACCTTTCCTCTCAATGCAAGATGTGCATTGGTGGCATGATCTGGCCCCATATGAATATCAGGCCAACCTTCGCCATAGGCGCCAACTTCCAGCATAGTCAAATCGAACGGGCCGTAGGTATCTCCAATATCTTTAAATCCCGGAAACCAGCCAGAATCGGCCCCGAAGAATACCGTATGTTTTGCCCCTTTGAGTACGAATGATGACCACAGCGTCTGGTTCCTGTTCACCACTCCCCTGCCGGAAAAGTGCCTGGCCGGTGTTGCTGTCACCTGAAAGTCTTTATCTATTTGTTCTGTTTGCCCCCAGTCCATTTCTGTGATCCTTGCCCTGGGTATTCCCCAACGAACAAGGTGTTCACCTACACCCAGGGAACAAAAGAATGGAACATTAATGTTCACCAGCTTTTTAATGGCAATGATATCGAGATGATCATAGTGGTCATGTGATAGGATGACTGCGTCGAGAACAGGCATTTGTTCCAGGGGTAATGGATATTCAAAAAAACGCTTTGGCCCTGCAAACTGAACGAAGGAAGCCCTCCCCAGCACGGGGTCGGTCAATATCCGCTTTCCATCAATTTCAATGAGTAGTGAGGAGTGCCCCATCCAGGTGATACGCAAACCATTTTCCAGCGATTGTGCAAATGCATTCACATCTGTCACAAACGGACCAATTTTTTTTGCAGGGATGCGCTCCGCCTTAGCAGTGATATATTGCCCCATTATTTTAAAGAAACCTCCTTGCATCTGCAAGGTAGGTATCGGGTTCTGGTATTCCTTTCCTATTCTTTGAGCAGGTTTTATGCTAGACATTTGTTCAATAAAATTGAACACAAAGTTTACATGGAAATGTTCATCAAAGCTTCTGAGTTCAAAATAATTACATGAATTTTACGGAAGTGACGATTTAGCAGGTACTAAATTGAGACGAGACCAATGAACCTTTTTGGCAACGCCCTTTTCAATTACACATTCTGGAATTAATGCTTACTAACCACTTAGAAATTTACCCTATTTTTACCCAACAATCACAACCAATTCAATCAATGACCGCAACATATAGAACTGAGCACGATTTTCTGGGAGAGAAACAGATACCTAACGATGTATATTATGGTGTTCAGACACTAAGGGCAGTAGAGAATTTTTGCATTACCGGAATCACGAATGCGCATGAACCCTTATTTATTGAGGCATTTGCCTGTGTTAAAAAAGCCGCTGCACTGGCTAATCGCGACTGTGGCATTTTAGATACGAATATTGCGGATGCTATCGTTTTTGCCTGCGAAGAAATAATTGCAGGTAAGTACCACGACCAGTTTGTGACCGACCTGATACAAGGTGGTGCAGGTACTTCAGTAAATATGAATACCAATGAAGTGATCGCCAACATAGGACTCGAGCATTTGGGATTCGCTAAAGGCGCATATGACCACTTGCACCCCAATAACCATGTAAACTGCTCACAGTCCACTAATGACGCCTACCCCACCGCGCTCAGGATAGCACTATATAAAAAAACCGGTTTGCTTATTGCCGCACTTGAGGAACTTAAGTCAACTTTCGCAGCAAAAGGCATTGAATTTAATAACATCCTGAAAATGGGCAGGACCCAACTGCAGGATGCCGTGCCCATGACACTGGGACAGGAGTTTCATGGGTTTGCAACATCTATTGCCAAAGAAGTAGAGCAATTACTCGAGGCTCGTAAGGAAATAGCTGAGTGTAATATGGGCGCTACAGCTATTGGCACCCGTATAAATGTCCCCGATGGCTACCCTGAACTTTGTACTAAGTACCTTGCTGAGATATCGGAAATACCGGTAACACTTGCCGATGACCTGATTGAAGCTACCTGCGATACAGGTGCTTATGTACATGTATCGGGAGCGCTGAAAAGAACCGCGATCAAGATATCCAAGATATGTAACGACCTAAGATTATTGTCGTCAGGGCCGCGTTGCGGGCTGAATGAGATCAACCTTCCAAAAATGCAGGCGGGTTCTTCTATTATGCCTGGGAAGGTCAACCCAGTGATACCGGAAGTAATGAATCAGGTTGCGTTTTATGTAATTGGTGCCGATGTTACGATAACCATGGCGGCAGAAGCCGGGCAATTGCAGTTGAACGTTATGGAGCCTGTTATAGCATTTAGTCTGTTTACCTCGCTGGCTTATATGACCAACGCTGTGCATACGCTGACCTCAAAATGTGTAACTGGCATTACTGCTAATCCTGAAGTTTGCCGGGATATGGTACTCAACAGTATTGGCATTGTAACTGCCCTCAATCCGATACTAGGCTACGAGATCACTGCCTCAATAGCCAAGGAAGCCCTGGCAACGGGCAAATCGGTACACGATATTGCAGTTGAAGAGAAAAAGTACATTACTCAGGAAAAATGGGACGAGATCTATTCAATTGAAAATTTGATCGCTCCGAAGTTTATTAATCAGTAGCTTTAAATAATTCCCTAATTTCACATCACAATATTTAACAATGAAATTACGGTCGCTGATTGTAAGCTGCATCCTGGTTTTTAATGTCTCATACATGTTTGCCCAAACAGGTATGACCTGCTCCGACACTGCAGCCGCAGTGGTACTTTCGGGCAATTACAACCCGGCGAGTTACGCAGCAACAACTGCGATTACCGACCCTGATTCCATTAGCAATGGTATCCATGCCGCAGTTTCTGCTGACTCGCTGCATGGCTATCTCGACGTCCTGAGATCCTTTTATAACAGAAATAGTGGTTCTGACACGGT